>NZ_JBALLY010000070.1:0-5830 GCF_036963045.1 Bacillus sp. JJ864
CGTCCTGCGATTCTGGGCGAGCCGCTTCCGCTTTTCTAAAGAAGATAGGTGGGGGATAACTGCCCGTAAAAGCCCGATTGGTTCAACTAATAATCAGTGGGGGATGAAGAAAACCCCCACTGATTAAAGTTTCACTTTATAACGAGACAATTGACCGCTTAGCCTCATACCATTTTATTAAATTCTTTGCGCAGCCTTTTAATAATTCGTTTTTCTAAACGCGATATATAGGACTGGGAAATCCCCAGCATATCAGCAACATCCTTTTGTGTTTTTTCTTCTCCACCATCTAGGCCAAAACGAAGTTCCATAATTTGCTTCTCTCGATCATTTAATTGATGCAACGCTTTCATAAGTAAGTGACGGTCAACAGTTGCTTCTAAGTCCTTTGTAATAATGTCTTCATCTGTCCCTAAAACATCTGATAGCAATAGTTCATTTCCATCCCAATCAATATTAAGCGGCTCATCAAATGATACTTCCGAACGATTTTTATTATTTCTCCGCAAATGCATCAATATTTCATTCTCAATACATCTTGATGCATACGTTGCAAGTTTGATTTTTTTTTCTGGATTAAATGTATTAACCGCTTTAATTAAACCAATAGTTCCAATACTAATAAGATCCTCGATATTAATTCCTGTATTTTCAAACTTTCTAGCAATGTATACAACAAGACGTAAATTGCGCTCTATTAAAAGCGACCTTGCTGTTTCATCTCCTTTTGGTAGTTTTTGCAGCAATATTTCTTCTTCTTCTTTTGTTAATGGAGGTGGCAATGCTTCACTTCCACCGATATAGTAAATTTCATCGGTCTTAATTCCAAGTTTTAGTAATAATTTATACCAAAGATACGTTAACCGAAATTTCAATTTCAACCCAATCCCTCCGTTTCTGTATTAAGCAATTGTTATTTTTTGTGACAATAACATTTTTGGATGTAGAATACATTGATACTCTCCATTCGTTGATAACTGCTGTGCATTCAAACCAATTAATACTTTATTTACTGCCACCTTCGTACCTTCATGATCAATTTGCACATAGTCAGGTTTAAACGCCCATAAAAATTGTTGATTAATCCCTACAGCTCGGTAAGGAATTAAACGCAAACGAGTTGCCCACTGTGATTCTTCATCTGGTATATAAGGAATAGCCGTTTTCATTTGAACTTGTTCTATTAGCCATTGCGGAAGCACATGTTCCAAAGAAGCAACGTTGATAATCATAACTGGTGTTTTTGTAAGCGGGTCATGTAATTGATTTCCACTATCAATCAATCCATCTAGTTGAATATCATTTATATCAATTTTGATATCTACTTTCACAATTTGCTCATAATGAATTTTTGTCACTTCTACATCCTCAATTCTCTTTTTAGAAAAATAATAAATAACAGGAAACCCAATGATAACAAACAACCAACTTACAGGATCACCATACGAAATAGATTTTGTTGAAATTAGTCCGTTCATCATGTCATTTGTTTGAAGAAAAAAGTGTGTTCCGACGAGGCCACCTCCTACCATAAACGTCACAAAATAAAACGTTAAAACGCTCTGTAGAAATGTCCGAAAACGAATAAAGCCAAATGTAGCATAAACAATAAGAAATGAATATATTAACTTCATTACAGGATGTGTCATCAACGATGCTAACGGCGTGAATGCAAAAATAACAATTGTTGAACCGATACATGCGCCAAGCACAAGTCTCCATCTTTTCACTTTCTGTTTTAAAACAATTGCTGTTAATAAAAGTAAAAGAAAATCAATGCAGACATTTAATAACCATATAATGTCGGCGTAAACGACCAAACGGTTCACCTCTTTTTTATAAAGTTGAGACTAGTATAATGCATATCCATTGGAAAAGTGTGTCAATTCACGGAATGGATTTTTTGTTATTTTGAAACTTTGAGGAATAATTTGTCATGTTGAAAAAGTGCTTTCTTTGAGTAAGTAGCGGGATTTGCATCAATATGAAGTGAAACTTCCATAAGTGGGATTTTACAGCCTGTGAATAGCTTGATAAAGAAAATAAAAAAGACAACCATCTATGCATAATAGATGGTTGTCTTTCTTCCTTGACATACGAAAATTCATTTCACTTCTTATAAACAAGAAGAGATTGATTGGTTTAAATAATAAGCAGTGAGGAGTCCCCACCGCTTATTATTTCACTTTATAATCGCTCCCTTAGCGTCTGCGACGATTACGTAAAAATGCTGGGATATCGATATCATCTACATCTGTGTGACGATCATTCACAACTGGCTCTTCACGCATAACCTCACGCTTTACTTCACGTTGTTTAACCGGTTGTACTGATTGCTGTACATTTTTAGTAGAAGTTGCTGTAGGACGAGTAAGTGGCTTAGGTGGTTGCATTGAGATGCTATCATCGAAACCTGTTGCAATCACTGTTACTACAATTTCATCTTTTAAACTTTCATTAATTACTGAACCGAAAATCATATTTACTTCCGGATCTGAAGCTGAAGCTACAATATCAGCTGCTTCTTGTACTTCATATAAACTTAAATTCGTGCCACCTGTAATGTTCATAATAACACCTTGTGCACCATCAATAGATGTTTCTAGCAATGGACTAGAAATCGCGCGTTTTGCCGCTTCTGTCGCACGGTTTTCACCAGTTCCAATACCAATACCCATTAAAGCAGAACCTTTGTTAGACATGATTGTTTTTACGTCTGCAAAGTCTAAGTTAATAAGACCAGGCGTTGCAATTAAGTCAGAAATACCTTGAACACCTTGACGTAATACATTATCTGCTTCACGGAACGCTTCAAGCATTGGTGTATTTTTATCCACAATTTCTAAAATACGATCATTCGGGATAACAATAATTGTATCTACATTTTCTTTAAACGCAGCAATTCCAGATGTAGCTTGCGTTGCACGCTTGCGACCTTCAAATGTAAATGGGCGAGTTACAACTCCAACTGTTAATGCACCTAGCTCTTTTGCAATTTGTGCAATAACTGGAGCTGCTCCTGTCCCAGTTCCACCGCCCATACCAGCTGTGACAAAGACCATATCCGCACCGCGAAGTGCTTCTTGAATTTGCTCTTTACTTTCTTCAGCAGCTTTTTTTCCTACTTCTGGATTTGCTCCAGCACCAAGTCCGCGCGTTAATTTACCACCGATTTGCATTCTTGTTTCAGCTTTTGATAAATTTAGTGCTTGTGCATCTGTGTTTACGGCGATAAAGTCCACGCCCTGTACACCATTTTCAATCATACGATTGACAGCATTGTTTCCGCCGCCGCCAACACCAATAACTTTTATATTTGCTAATTGATCTTGTGTAGTATCAAACTCTAACATGTCGAAATCCCCCTAGAACCTCATTTTTCGCGTTCAAATCTAATCCCATAAATATCGGAATACACGCTTCATTTTTGACATCATTCGTTCATTATTATTATCGTTATTGTTATTATTGTTATTACGAGGCTTTTGCTTTGCCGGTTGTTGCACTGCAGCAGGTACCGGTGCATGTGTATGCTGTAATTCAAAGTTTTCCTGCTTATCCTGCACACTCTTTCCTCGCAACTTAGCTTTTTGATATGCATTTTTAATAAGTCCAACACCAATTGTATATTGTGGTTCACGTACACCAATATAATCTGGCGTTGCAATACGAACATTTTCATGTAGAATGTCATTTGCAAGATCAAGAATACCAGACATAGAAACAACACCACCAGTAAGTACATATCCAGCTGGTAACTGTTTAATGCCAAATTTTTGTACCTCATCTTGTACAAGCATAAGAATTTCCTCTACACGAGCTTCAATGACATCAGCTAACTCTAATTGAGAATATTGCTCTGTTTGATCACTACCCATCATTGAAACAGTAAACACTTCTTCCTCAGATGCTGTATCATAAAAAGCATGTCCATATTTTAGCTTAATTTGTTCTGCATTTTCAGTTGATGTTTTCAAACCGATGGCAATATCTTTTGTAATATGATCTCCGCCAATCGGTAATATACTTGTTGTTTGTAATTCTCCATCTTGGAGAATTGATAATGTCGTCGAACCTCCACCGATATCAACAAGAGCAACCCCTCGATTTTTTTCATCGTTCGATAAAGCAACTGCTGATGCTGCTAATGGCTGAAGGCAAATATCAATTATTTCAAGGCCCGCTTTTTCTACACATCGAAGTAAATTATGTAACAATGTTCTCGAGCCTGTAATTAATGTACCTTCCATTTCTAAACGTACGCCAATCATTCCGCGCGGATCATTAATTTCATCGAGACCGTCTACGATAAACTGTCGAGGTACCACATCAATAAATTCGCGCTCTGGTGCAATTGACACAACTTGTGCTGCATCAAGTACCCGAAGCACATCTTCGTTTCCAATTTCACGGTCTTCATTTGAAACAGCGACTACTCCATGACAAGGAAGAAGCTGTACTTGATTTGCATTTACACCTACAACAACTCGTTCAATGTGTATTCCTACCATGCGTTCAGCTTGTTCAATCGCCTTTTTAATCGATTGTACAGTCTCATCTATGTCAACAATGGAGCCCTTTTTCAAACCATTTGACTTTACATTTCCAACACCAATAATGTTTAAAGCGTCATTGACCATCTCGCCAATTATGACTTTAACATTGGATGTACCGATGTCAAGACTAACATATATTTCATTGCTGTTCATTCTCTGGCACCTCCTTCTTTATTTATACCATAAAAATCAATATATGGAACAACAATCGTTGCTTTACTATGTTATAAGAAAAATATTCAACGTATTTATGAGTTTCCCTTTTTTAACACTATATTTTTCTTATTTTTATTTGGCATTCATTCACTTTTATAACAATAATATGAAAATCACTGTTATATTTTGAAATAATCTTCTCTAACTACAAAGATTACCGCCAATTATAAGTCTACACTAAGATGTACTTCTAGAAAAGTGAAACTTGCACCTAAGATTATATTAAAAAAGAAAATAGGAAAAAATATGACTAAATTACATAATTTCCAAGAATACATTCCTATTTTTCCCAACAAAACATATTTTACAATCAAAGTATCTACTTTACCACTCTTTATATCATTTAATTGATATATTCGGTATAAGCGGCTACTTCTAGATGAATAATTGCTTTTTTATCTGGCGATAAATTCTTAATAATAAGAGGGTAAGCTTCCATTCGTTTTGCAAAGTCTTGAATAACCGTGCTTACTTCGTATCCCTCATTCATATACAATGTAAGATGATCTGCATACAAATCTGTTGGTTTGTATTGAATTTCTGAAATCGATCGAAGAACAGCTGGTGTTAATTTTTCTAGTTCAGCAATCAATTCTTTCATTTTCTTTTCTTCAAAAGGAACAAAAATCGGTGCAGCAACTGGCAACTTCCCATTTGGAAGAGCATCTAATGATTTTCCATTTTGTAAAAGGGGATATAATTTGCCATCTTTATTAATGTAGCCAATTGTCACATATTCCTCAACATCGATAACAATTTTATTTGGAAATTGTTTTTTCACATGGACATTTTTAATTTCCTTTTGCTTTTTTAAATTCGCTTCCGCTTGATGTCCTACTACACGAAAATAACTTGTTTTATATGTAATTCCTAACTGCTCCATTATTTGTTCATCCGTCATATAATGATTACCATGAACTGTAATCTGCTTTATATTGCTAAGCGGAGATCGAAAATAAATTAAAAAAAGCACCAATAAAAATAAAATCGATACATATAAAATTAATCGATTATTTACTTGTTTTTTCTTCTTTTGATTTTTTAACTTTGGTACACGA
>NZ_JBALLY010000070.1:6024-30996 GCF_036963045.1 Bacillus sp. JJ864
GTCCCCGTATTTACAATAAAATTCCCATGCATTTCTGAAATTTTCGCACCACCAATTTGATAACCGCGTAGTCCAGCCTTTTCGACTAGATTACCTGCATAGTTTGGTAGCGGATTTCTAAAAATACTTCCTGCACAAGGATGATTCCAGGGTTGTGTATCACGACGATAATCTTTATTTTTTTGCATAATACCAATAATTTCGTCACGATTTCCTTCTTTCAACTGCAATTCTGCTTCTAGTACAATACCAGGGCACTTCTTTTGTAATACAGATGTACGATAAGAAAATTCTAGTTCTTCTTTCGTTAGCCATTCAATCTTTCCATCTTCAAACAACACACGAGCTCTCTTCAAAATTTCAGACATATCCGATTTATGAGCACCTGCATTCATATAAACGGCTCCGCCTACACTTCCCGGGATTCCACTAGCAAACTCTAATCCTGCGAGTCCTTGACGGCTTAGTAAAGTTGAAAGCTTGATAAGAGGATATCCTCCGCCTACACGGACATTTGTTCCAGTCACTTCTAAATGATCCAAACCTTCTCCTAATCGAATGACAACACCTTCAATTCCGTTATCTGAGATAAGTAGATTAGACCCACGACCAATTGCAGTCCACTTTGTTCCATGCTTTTTCACAAGCTCTAACGATTTTTCTACACCTTCCACGCTACTTGGAATTACTAAAATATCTGCTGGACCACCTATTTTCATCGTTGTATAACGAGCTAATGGTTCATTTTCTAATATTTTTCCTACTTGTGCTTCCATAAGTTCGTTTGCTAATTGTTTCATGATGCTCTCCCCCATATTAAATCTCCGTACTACAGTAGTATGCAGGGCATTCACCTTACGTTATTTTCTACAAGTTTTTTCATCACTTCAAATAACTTGTTTGCTGCATCTGGAATTCCTAACTGTTTTGCAGCTAGTTTCATATTTTGTAATTTCTGTGTATCCAATAAAATTTCATCAATATCACCAAGAAGTGTTTCACCTGTTAACTCTTTCTCAAGAAGCATCTTCGCTGCTCCTTTCTCAACGACAGAAAGAGCATTTTTCTCTTGGTGATTGTTTGTTACATATGGACTTGGAATTAAGATACTTGGTTTTCCTAAAGCTGTCAACTCAGCTAGCGTTGTGGCACCTGCACGCGAAACAACAAGATCCACTCCAGTAAGTACTTCTGGCATATTATCAATAAACGGCTTAATGATAACATTGTGTGGATTCCCTTTTTGTTTCACAGCTTCCATTACTTTATCATAATGCACTTCACCTGTAACGTACAATACTTCATAAGTTTTATTACCAAATTGTTCAATTGCTTCTAAAAATGCATCATTAATTGGTCTAGCGCCTCTACTTCCACCAAAAATTAGCACTGATTTTTTGGAAAGAGATAAACCGACAGAGCGCTTGCCTCTCATACCATTTTGATTCATCACTTCTGAAGCACGAGGATTTCCTGTCATCACAACTTTATTTTGCGGGAAATGTTCTGCTGCGGCTTCAAAACACACCGCTACTTTATTCACGTAACGGCTCAAAAATTTATTTGTTACACCAGGTACACTATTTTGTTCATGTACTGTTGTTGGAATACCAAGTTTTGCTGCTGCGTATACAACTGGACCACATACATAACCACCTGTTCCAATTACAACATCTGGATTAAAACGACGAATATATCGTTTGCTATCCTGTACACCCTTTACAAAACGCATCACCGTTTTTACATTATCAATTGATAATTTCCGCTTAAAACCACTAATAACAATAGATTGAAATGGTATACCAGCTTTGCGAACAATTTTACTTTCTAAACCATTTTCTGTACCAATATATAAAAACCTTGCTTCTGGATGTATTTTTTTGATTTCTCGAATTAACGCAAGAGCTGGATAAATGTGCCCGCCCGTTCCGCCACCACTGACTAATACTCGCACTGCCTATTCCTCCGCTTCCTTTTTCTATTATCCCGCTACTTTGGGACAATAGAAGTACAATTTGTTGAGCTAACCTTACTCATAGTAAATTTCACTGTATGCTATTCATATATCAATCGCATAATTTCTATTTTTACATACGAAAAACCCTGTCATAGAAACAGGGTTTAGTAGCGAGAATGACGACTTATATTTAGTAATACTCCAATCGCCATTAACATAAGGGTCAAGCTGGACCCACCATAGCTTAAAAATGGTAAGGTAATTCCTGTTACTGGCATTAATCCAGTTACAACGCCGATGTTAATCATTACTTGAATCGCAATCATCGCCACAATCCCGACTGCTAAAAAAGTACCGTATAAGTCTGGCGCCCCTAACGCTACACGAATTCCACGCCATAACAACAGACTAAATAATAATAACACAAACGAACCACCAATAAAACCTAATTCTTCAGATAGAATCGCAAAAATAAAGTCTGTTTGCGGCTCTGGTAAATAAAGAAATTTTTGTCTACTTTGGCCAAGACCAAGGCCAAATAATCCTCCCGGTCCGATTGCAAGTAACGATTGAATAATTTGAAATCCACTTCCAAGCGGATCTGACCATGGATCTAAATAAGATGTAATCCGTTTTATTCGATACGGTGCTGATGCAATCAGCCCTACAAATCCTGCAACTCCTATAAGTCCTAACATGGCAAAATGAAAAATCCGTGCTCCCGAAACAAAAATCATAACGACACAAGTACCCACCATTACAGTTCCTGTTCCCAAATCTGGTTGCAACATAATCATACCAAATGCTACAAATACAAAACTAAGTGAAGGAAGTAATCCCCGTTTAAAAGATGTAATCATTTTTTGTTTTTCCGATAAAAATTTCGCTAAAAAAATAATCATCGCAAACTTCATAAACTCAGAAGGCTGAATAGAAAATGCCCCTATCCCAATCCAACTGCGAGCTCCGCCACGCACTAGTCCAATGCCAGGAATCAAAACTAAAATAAGAAGAACAAAACAGATAAGTAAAATTAATTTGGAATATGTACGCCACACCCAATAATCAATCCTCATGATGAAAAACATAGCAACGACACCAAGCCCAGCAAATAACAATTGACGCTTTGCAAAAAAGAATGAATCTCCCATTTTATACGAAGCCCATACAGCACTAGCGCTGTACACCATCACCATTCCTACTGTTAAAAGTAACAATGTTACAATAATAAGAATAAAGTCAGGAGTCTTCTTTGTTGGCAATGAGTATCACCTCTTTGAATGCAGCTTTTCGTTTACCATACTTTCTTCACAACCGAAGCCTCATTTATTCAGCCATCTAGCAGCATGATTCCCACCTCAAAATTGCGCAAAATCAAAGAAGATATGTGCGAAATAACTGCCTGTAAACTTTCCATTAGTGGATGCTGAAACCTCCCACTTATAGAAGTTTCACATTATCCTACCTATAAAAGAATCATCAGTAGAACTAATCCACTGATGATTCTTTTACTTTATACTAGCTTATGCACAGCTTGTATAAACATGTCTCCTCTTTCTTCAAATGTTTTAAATTGATCCCAACTTGCACATGCAGGAGATAAGAGAATTACATCTCCTTCTTCAGACAGAGCAAATGCTTCTTGTACCGCTTGTTCCACATTATCGACACATTTAATAACTTTCATTCCAGCCTTTTCTGCAGCTTTGACAAGTTTCGGTGCAGTTTGCCCAAATGTAAATAGCGCCTTCACATGCTCAAAGTATGGAATTAAATCGTCAAATTCATTCCCACGATCTAGTCCACCAGCTAATAAAATAACTGGGTTCGTAAATGCAGATAATGCTTTTTCTGTCGCCAGCATATTCGTTGCTTTCGAATCATTATAAAACTTACGGTTTTGAATCGTCGTTACATATTCTAAACGATGCTTTACACCTGTAAAGCGTTTTAAAACTGCTATAATTACTTCATTCGCAACTCCCATAAGCTTTGCAATACTCATAGCAGCTAGTATATTTTCTAAATTATGTTTCCCCGGCAATACGATATCTTGAACATCAATCACTTTTTCACCTTTGAAGTAAAGAGCACCGTCTTTTACACAAGCACCGTCTTCAATTATTTTCGTCGTAGAAAAGTACACCTTTTGTCCTTTACTTTGCTCAGAAAACATCATTACATCTTCATCGTCAGCATTAATGATGCTATAGTCATTTTCAGTTTGATTTTTAAAGATATTCGCTTTTGCTAAACTGTATTCTTCCTTCGTACCATGATAATCTAAGTGCGCTTCAAATAAGTTTAACAACACCGCAATCTTCGGTTGAAATGTTTCAATCCCCATTAATTGAAAAGAAGAAAGTTCTGTTACAACCACTTCTTGTTTCGTTACATTTTGCGCAACTTCACATGCAACCGTGCCGATATTCCCAGCAATAACAGGATGTTTTTCTCCTTCTTTTAACATATCAAATGTTAATGTTGTTGTCGTTGTTTTCCCGTTCGATCCTGTAATCCCAATAAACGGAGCTTCCGAAATACGATACGCTAGTTCTACTTCTGTTACAATCGGAATATTTTTTTCTTTTGCTGCTACAAGTAACGAATTTGAATACGGAATCCCTGGATTTTTTACAACGACAGAAATATTTTTTTCTAATAATTCTAAAGGATGACCGCCACAAACAACTTCCATACCTTGATTTTGCAATTCTGTCGCTAACGGATTTTCAGCTAGCGGCTTGCTATCATTTATAATCACGTTTGCTCCAAGTTTCTTTAATAAGACAGCTGCAGCATAGCCGCTTTTTGCCATACCTAATACAAGAATATTTTTATTTTGATAGTCAGTTATCGTTTTCAATTACATCCACACCCCGATATAAATTCCTAACACTGCAAATAAAAGTCCGACTGACCAGAATGTTACAACCACTCGCCATTCTGACCAACCACATAATTCATAGTGGTGATGAAGCGGACTCATTTTAAACACACGCTTTCCTCGTGTTTTAAACGACACAACTTGAATAATAACAGAGAGTGTCTCAATAACAAACATTCCACCAATGATAACTAATAATAATTCTGTTTTCGTTAAAATGGAAACAGCAGCTAAAGCACCGCCAAGGGCTAAAGATCCTGTATCCCCCATAAATACTTTCGCAGGATGAGCATTAAATACTAAAAATCCTAATACAGCTCCCACAACTGCCATACAAAAAATAGCAATTGTATAATGTTCCTGAGCAAACGCAATAATACTATACGCACCAAATGCGATGGCAGCTGTTCCTGCTAATAATCCATCTAGACCATCTGTTAAGTTCACTGCGTTTGAAGATCCTATCAACATAAAGAGCACGAGAATAAAGTACGCCCAATGTAAGTCAAACTTAATTTCCGTCCCTGGAATCATTAAATGTGTGTCAAATCCTTGTCCTTTTGCAAGGATAAAGAAAGCTACCGCAATAATAAATTGTCCTACTAATTTTTGTTTTGATGTTAAACCAAGATTTCTTTTTTTAACAACTTTAATGTAATCATCTAAAAATCCGATTAACCCATAACCAAATGTAACAAGAAGCAATAAGTACATCTCAGCGCCTTTTTGAAACTTAAACATCATAATAATAGACGTAATCATAATTGAAATAAAAATAACAATCCCGCCCATAGTCGGTGTTCCCGATTTCTTTTGATGTGATTTTGGCCCTTCATCACGAATGCTCTGTCCAAACTTTAAACGACGTAAAAATGGAATGAAAATCGGTGACAACGCAACCGAAATTAAAAATGCCACCCCAACTGTAATTAATAATCCTTGTTCAAGCATATTCAGTCCCCCTCTCTTGTTGTTATTCTTTCATGCTTAAACGTTGTGCAATTGCCTCTCCAGCAACTTCACGATCGTCAAAATGATGTACTTCTGCACCAATAATTTGATATGTCTCATGCCCTTTACCCGCAATTACAATAATGTCTCCAGCTTTTGCCTCTAATACAGCATGAAATATCGCTTCTTTTCTATCAACAATTACTTCATAATTATTTCCTTTTATACCTTCAATCATATCATCAAGAATTGCTCGTGGCTGTTCGCTGCGCGGATTATCTGATGTATAGATCGCATGCGTTGCGTATTTCGATGCAACACTGGCCATAATTGGTCGTTTCGTACGATCTCGGTCTCCGCCGCAACCAACAATGCAATACACTTTTCCTTTTGCAAATTGTTTCGTTGTCAACAATACATTTTCTAAACTATCTGGTGTATGCGCATAATCAACAATGACAGTATAATCTTGCCCTCTATCAACAACTTCAAAGCGGCCAGGTACACCTTTTAATTCTTTCACAACATCAATAATAGTTTGCAGCGCTACACCAGAAACAAGACATGCAGCTGTTGCAGCTAATACATTATATACATTAAACTTCCCAATTAATTTCATCGTGATATCGATACTTTCACTTGGAGTTACAAGCGTAAACGCCGTGCCTGCACTTGTCATCTCAATGTTTTTCGCCATTATATCACTTTTTGTATCAATCCCATACGTAATCACTGTTGCTGCTGTATTTTTCGTATAGTCTATCGCTGCAGCGTCGTCATTATTTAATACCGCGTACTTTACACGATTATGATGATAACTATTACCAAGCTGAGCAAATAGCAAGCCTTTTGCATATTTATAATCTTCCATCGTTTTATGATAATCTAAATGATCTTGTGTTAAGTTTGTAAACACCGCTACATCATAGTCACATCCATGCACTCTTCCAAGATGCAAAGCATGTGAAGATACTTCCATAACAGCACTATTTACATTTTGTCCGACCATTTTAGCGAATGTCTTTTGTAATGTTAATGCATCAGGTGTTGTGTTTTTCACCTCATACGTTTCATCACCTATTTTCATATTAATTGTTCCAATTAGCCCTGTTTTATGTCCATGTGCGCGCATAATTTCGTTCATTATATGCGATGTTGTTGTCTTTCCATTTGTACCTGTAATTCCAATTAAGTGTAACTTTTGCGTCGGCTGTCCATAAAAATAATCAGCTAACATTGCTAAAGAACGTACTGTATCTTTAACAAGTACAACTGGAACGTCAACATCAATAGGCCTTTCCGCAACAATAGCAGCCGCACCTTGCGCGGCTGCTTGCATAGCTAATTCATGACTATCAACCGTAAAACCTTTTATACATACAAATAAACTTCCAGTTGTCACTTTACGTGAATCTGCTTCAATAGATGTAATTTCTGGATTTTCTTTTGGAATGACTGGAAAATCATGCAAACTTGATACGAGTGTATGCAACTTCATTTCTTTAAATCCTCTCTACTCTTTTATTTATCCCTTATAAATGGATACGTTCAAAATACTCCATATATAAGAGTGTCATGTATTTCATCAACAGACAGTGCGGATCAAACGTCTCACTACTTAATATATAAATCCATTTTGATTTTTCAACATATAAGTCACTGCTATACAAAGCACAACATGACCGCTACTTGCTTTCTCCCTTTGTTTTAAACTTCGCATGTGGCAGGAAAAGGAACTGACCGCTTCTATGCACGGCCAGATGCTCTCGTCCACCTAAAAGAAAGGGGTTTTTATGTCGTTTTTTCAATTTGTATTTATATAGTAGTTGAATGTTATTATATCGTACACACATGCCTTCATACTTACTTATTAAAATATATTCGAACCTTGGATCCTGCTTTTACTTTCGTACCTGGTTTTGGAGATTGTTCAACCACTTTGTTTCCATCACCACTGGCATCAATTTGTAGGTCAACAAGTTGACTTTGTAATTCCTTTCGATCCATCCCTACTATATTAGGGACCTCTACTAAAGGCGTCTCATCCCAAGTTAATTTCTTTTCAATTTGCTCTTTTCTAGGCTCTACTCCCATAACCGGTAAGACATCACGAAGAATATTCCCAACGATTGGCGCAGCAACAACTCCGCCAAAT
Organism: Bacillus sp. JJ864; assembly: GCF_036963045.1. Classification (NCBI taxonomy): domain Bacteria; kingdom Bacillati; phylum Bacillota; class Bacilli; order Caryophanales; family Bacillaceae; genus Bacillus; species Bacillus sp. JJ864. The sequence continues at coordinate 13,975 of NZ_JBALLY010000070.1, forward strand.
TGTGTAATTCCCTTCGGATTATCTACAGCAACATATACAACAATTTGCGGATCATCCGCTGGTGCAAACCCAATAAATGATACGATATAGTTGTTATCCAAATACTTTCCATCTTTAACCTTTTGTGCTGTACCAGTTTTCCCTCCAACACGATATCCATCAATATATGCTTTGTTACCTGAGCCTTTTGCAACAACATTCTCAAGTGCATAACGTACCTTTTCAGACGTTTCCTTGGAAATAACTTCTTTCTTTGCAACAGGCGTTTTTTTACTAATTACTTTGTTCGTAGTTGGGTCCAAGAATTCTTTCGCAATATAAGGCTGATATAACGTGCCTCCATTTACAGCAGCCGCTACTGCTGCTACTTGTTGAATCGGGGTAACAGAGACTCCTTGACCAAACGCTGTAGTCGCTTGTTCAACAGGTCCTACTTTTTTTAAATCAAATAAAATCCCTTTACCTTCTCCTTGTAAATCAATACCTGTTTTTTGTCCAAATCCAAAATCACGGATATATTGAAACAGCTTTTCTTTTCCTAAACGGTCTCCAAGTTCTATAAAACCTGGGTTACAAGAGTTTTGAACAACCTCTAAAAACGTTTGGCTGCCATGCCCCCCCGCTTTCCAGCAACGCAATCTTGCGCCGCCAACTTCTGCCGCTCCATCATCATAAAACGTATCTTTCTCCAAGTCTACTAATTTTTCATTTAAAGCAGCTGCAAGTGTAATAATTTTAAATGTGGACCCTGGTTCATATGTACTCCAGACCGGAAGATTTCGGTTAAACACTTCTGGTGAAACACTCTTGAAATCTGCCGGATCAAAACTCGGACGGCTGGACATACCTAAAATTTCACCGTTATTTGGATTCATAGCAATCGCGATGATTCCATCTGGATGATACGTAGACTCTGCAATATTTAATTCTCTCTCCATAATTGTCTGAATACGCGAATCGATTGTCAACTTTAAATTCAAGCCGTCACCAGGTTCTTTATAATCATCGCCAATATTCGGCATACGTTGTCCTTTCGCATCAGCAAAAAAACGGACATATCCTTTGTCACCATTTAATTCTTTGTCATAAAATGACTCCAGTCCCATAAGCCCTTGATTATCACTCCCAGCAAACCCAAGAACATGTGATAAATACTTACCAAACGGATAGTATCGAATTGAATCTTCAGCAATATATACACCTTTTAAACTTAAAGCTCTAACTTCTTTCGCCTTATCATGAGAAATTTTCCGCCCGCCTTTGTCTAATCTGACTATAGACTCTTTTTTCGTAAGGCGTTGATAAACCCCTTCTTTCGACACACCTAAAACTGCAGCTAATTTCTCTGCAGTCTCTGCTGGTTTTTCAATTTGCCTTGGTACCACAAAGACAGTTGGTGCACTTTTATTTGTTGCAAGTTCCACACCATTGCGATCTACAATTTTCCCCCGTTCAGGTTCAAATGTAATATTACGACTCCATGAATCTTTCGCACGATCTGTTAACAGATTACCAAGAAAAAACTGCACATATCCAAGACGAATATCAATAATTGTAAAAATAAGTATACCAAAAATCAGCACAAAAATAAGTCTTTTTCTTACTGTTACATTTGATACACGCATATTGGAACAAACCTCCTTTACGCCTAGCTTGTTCCAATATATGCTTGTACTTGTTTCATTAGAACACGTACACTTCTCCTATTTTACGTGCCCTCTTTCTTTTCCTTCTTATTTGGTTCCTGCTCTGCTTCTTGCTGCGGTTCAAGAGGCGGTTCAAGTTTTACTTCTACCTGCGTTCTTTCTTGCAAAGGGGTGCCTTCAGCGACACTTTGCTCTGTTACATAACCTGTACCAGAAAGCTTCAAATCAAGATTTAATATTTTCGCTAAATTCATCACATCACGAAGTGCCCAGCCGTTAATATTCGGCATTTTCGGTTGATTTCCTACTAAGAATACACGATCACCCGTTAACGTTTTTTCGTTCGCTTTTGGCACTTGTTGTCCGATTTTCCCCTCTCCTAAAACAACAGGTCGGAACTTCGCCTTTTCCAATATTCCCTTTGCTTCTTCCATTGTTTTACCTGTTACATTTGGAACAGTAGCTTGCTGCTGGTTTACTTGCTTTTTCACATCTTTTATTTCGTTCGGCTTAATTTTTAAATACTCCAAACTATTTTTCGTTACAGATTTAAACATTTCTGATAACGGTTGTGCACCATTTTCAGTGTCTTTCAATTTAGGCTGTTTAATTGCTAAATATACGACAAGCTGCGGGTCATCCATTGGTGCCATACCAAGGAAGGAGAAAATATAATTATTTTTCCCTGTCATATAACCGCCTTTTCCATCTGGAATTTGTGCTGTTCCTGTTTTACCACCAACGGAATAGCCATCAAGTTTATACATCGTTCCAGTCCCTTTCGGCGATGTTACAACTCGTTCTAACAGTTGCCTTACTTGCGTTGCAGTCTCTTTTGTAACCGGTTTTCCTACTTCCTCCGGACGGTGTTTCAAGACGACTTTATCATCCATCGGATCTACAACCTGATCAATCACATAGGGTTTCATCATTTTCCCATCGTTAGCAATTGCAGTAGCTGCTTGTACAAGCTGAATCGGAGTTACAGTAGAACCTTGTCCAAATGCTGTTGTTACTTGTTGGATTTTCTTATCAAATAAAATTGTATTTTCGCCTTCTCCAGCTAAATCAATACCTGTTTTTTCGTCTAGACCAAACTTATGAATATATTGACGGAAACGATCAGGTCCTAGCTTTTCATTTCCTAAAATAGCAAAAGCAACGTTCGATGAGCGCTCAACTCCTTCATCAAACGTAATAGAACCCCATCCTGCACCGCCATTATGGTCTTTAATTTCCTCATTCCCTACTTTGTATCTACCAGATTGATAGTAATCTTGTCCTTTGTATACACCCTCATTAATAGCAGCTGCTAACGTGAAGATTTTCATCGTTGAACCTGGTTCATAAGCATTGGCAATCGGATCATTTAAAAAGTATTGAATATCTCGTTTATTCGGATCAAAGCTTGGTCTGCTAGACATCGCTAAAATCTTTCCTGTTTTCGGGTCTGCTACGACTCCAATTAACATAGACGGATCATAATGCTTTTCTGCCTCTTCCATCGCATCTTCTAGAAAACCTTGAATCCGTTGATCGATTGTTAGATATACATTATCTCCGTTTTTAGGAGGCTTCACAGACTGTTTTCCGCCTTCTAACGCGATACCTTTCGTATCTCCTGTATACTTCACGCTTCCGTTAGAAGCTCGTAAATATTTATCTAAGCTTTGTTCAAGTCCATATTTTCCTTCTGCAATTCCTTGATCATTCGGTTTTGCAAACCCAAGTATGTAAGAAGCAAAATCCCCATTCGGATATATTCTTGCTTTTTCTGTAACAAAAGATATTCCATCTATCTTCAGATTCTCAATTTGAACTTTCTTTTCTTTCGTTAAGTTTTTTCCAATTGATCCGAACTCTACTTGTGCAGCATCTTTATTTAAATACTGTAAAATTTCTTTTTTATCAACCTCAAGTACTTTCGATATTTTCTCTGCCGCATCTTCTTTGTCTTTCACATGCTCTTGCCCTTTAAGTGCAGCAACCATCTTATATGAGTTTGCATCTTGGGCAAGTACGTAACCATTTTGATCGTAAATCGTTCCTCGATTTGCTTCAAGGACACCCTCTTTATTATGCTTTTGCTGTGCAAGTGGTTTTAAATCTACCCCATGCACTGTTTTCGTTGCTTGAATATAAAGAAAGCGTGCTAACAACAGAAAAAAGAGCAGGAGAAACACCTTTATGAAGAATCCTGCTCCTTTGTTGGTATGAAATTTACGTATATTCATCTTTTCTTCACACCTATTTTATTAATTTAAGCCTTTCACATGATTCGCATTAATTTCAAGTCCATGTTTTTTTGCAATTTCTGCAATGCGATCATAACGTGTTAGCTTTTCAGTTTCCGCTTGTAATTCCTTATTTTCTTTTTGTTGTTTTATGAAATTGCTTTCCATTTCTGTTACTTTAGCATCAGCTTCATATAACGCCGCTTTATTACCAATAAAAGCTACGCATGCATATAGTAAAAAAGCAATAAATGCAACATACAATAATTTTTCAAGTCTTGTAATTTTTGTTTTTACAGCTGGCTGTACTACTTGCTGCGGAGCTTGAGATTGTACTTCTACTTGTTGCTTTTTATACTTAACAGCTAAATTTGTCATACCTCTCTCTCCTTTTTATAATTTTTCAGCAATTCGCAGCTTCGAAGAACGTGCTCGGTTATTTTCTTCTAACTCTTCATCAGAAGGCAAAATTGGCTTTCTTGTAATCAGTTTTAACTTCGGCTTGTATTCATCAGGAATAATTGGCAACCCTGGTGGAAGCTGTGGTGTTGTACTGTATCTTTTAAATGTCGTTTTACAAATCCGATCTTCTAATGAGTGGAATGTAATCACACTAATTCGACCACCTGTTTTCGTCATGTCAATCGCCGCTTCCAACGCTTCTTCAAATACTTTCAATTCGTCATTAACTGCAATACGAATTGCCTGAAATACTCGCTTCGCAGGATGTCCTCCAGTCCGTCTTGCCGGAGCTGGAATCCCTTCTTTAATTAACTCCACTAGTTCTCCGGTTGTTTTAATTGGTTGTTTTTCGCGGTATGCTTCAATTTTCCTTGTAATTTGCTTTGAAAACTTTTCTTCACCATATTGAAAAAAGATTCTTACAAGTTGTTCATATGACCAACTATTTACAACGTCATATGCTGTTAGCGGGGCATCTTGATCCATGCGCATATCTAGCGGAGCATCGTGGTGATAACTAAATCCACGTTCTGGCGTATCTAATTGTGGGGAAGAAACACCTAAATCAAATAAAATACCGTCTACTTCCGTTATTCCTAATTCAAATAACTTTTCCTTTAAATAGCGAAAGTTACTTTTTACAGCTATAAATTGACCGTTATAAGAAGAGAATCTTTCTTTTGCATTTTGAATTGCAACCTCATCTTGATCAAATGCAATTAGTTTTCCTTCTTCAGAAAGTTGAGATAGTAAATAAGCACTATGCCCTCCACCTCCTAACGTACAATCTACATATGTACCGTTTGGTTTAATTTCTAAACCGTCTACTGTTTCTTTTAAAAGCACTGTTACATGTTTAAACATTGATGCACCTACTTTTTGCAAAATATTCCTCTTGAATCATCGGTTTATTCCTCTTTAAAAGTCAATTCCAAAAACGATAAAGAATTGAATTAAATTCCCATAAGAGTTCGATTGGTGAGGTTTGTAATTAGTAAGAATTCAGCTCCCTACTAAATAATAGTTTTATCTTATTATATACTAAATTTTATCATCTTTTTCGGGAAATTTCATAAAAACATGTCGGAAAAAGATAATAATCCGCTTCTTTTTGTTTCATTTTGTCAAAAAAGTGCTGTTCTTCAGAAACAGAGTACTTTCAATCCTTATACTTTACGTTTCACAAAGTCAATAAATAAATTTATTTTACAGGTAATTCCACAAAATAAAATAAAATCCTGCTCTTGGGAGCAAGATTTTATAATTTAATAATATGATGTTTTCCATTCCAACGAAAAGGCTGTTTCATAACCCGCTCTACAAAATCAAGCCCATAGTCGTTTAAATAATAACAAATATTCCATATCCGTTCTTGCGGCGCACCTAATGGCTGTATTGAGTGTTCAATTCTTCGGAATTTATTAAGCTGTACTTCATGCTTTCTCTCTAGATCAGCTTGAAGTGTCCTCTCTAACAATTCAAGTTGTTGCATAATTTTCAGCTCATTTTTCTTCGCAAAATCTCGAAGGCCTGGACTCACTTTTTGAACAAATTGCTGTAAAGATGTATGAATTGCTCCAATTTGCTCCGATGCATTCATAAATTGACTATCTACCGACTCCTCAACTTGCATAGATAACCACTTTTCTCGTAATGCAGCAATACCTTTACGGAACACTTCGCTCTCTTGAATCTGTAAATCCCGTAAATCAGTTTCAATATCACGAGCTAAATAACTAATTGTCAAACGCGGAACGACAGGTGGCATTTGAAAATCCAGCGCATGAAATACTTGCTGTAATTCACTCCAGTATGCAATTTCCCCCGGACCACCAATAAATGCAAGCGTTGGAAAAATATACTCTTGCATAAGTGGTCTAGTTACAACATTGTTACTAAATTGTTCAGGATGATTCTCCATACGTTCGATAATCTCCTCATACGAAAACGAATACATCCCCTCTTTACAAATAAAGCGCCCCTCTTCTTCCTCTAACAAAAGACGCTCCCCGTTCATTTCCATAAAAACATGAACTACATTCTGTTTTGTTTCAATAATCGATTTATACCCTAACTCATGTAATGCACGCTGCTGATTGTTAAGTGCTACTTGCACATTTTTGTAGCGGGCTAGTAGTTCTTTTAAAAAAGGTACTTCAATATTCCGAAGAACAGGGTGATGAGAATCTACAAGAATTAAACCTGAATGCGCAAATAACTTTGTAATCAAGTGCGCAAAAAAATCAACATATGTGCGTGATTGCTGTAAACATTCTTCTACAAATCGAATTACATCCTTTGTATATTTTGTTTCTGGATATGTTTTAAATATTTCTTCTATCCATTGTTTGCAATCCTCGATGGAAATCTCCGTTTCAGAAGCACTTGTTTTATTTAGGTGACGTTCATGAAAAATTCTCTTTTTCACTTTTCCGTTTTTCGTAACGAACGCATGGTTAATTTCATCAATGTCATGATCTTCCCCAGCAATCCAAAAAACAGGAACAACTCGCACTCCAAGCGAAGCCTCTTTTTCCTTTGCAAGTTGTAAAATAGATATGATTTTATGAATTGTATAAAGAGGACCTGTTAACAATCCAGCTTGTTGCCCCCCTACAACAACGTATGTATCTTCTTCTAACAAAGCATGAATATTTTGAAGCGTTTTTCCTCCTGCATTTAATTCTTGATTATATTGTAATAAATGTGATACTAATTCTTGTCTTGGATACTGTCTATTTCGTAAATCTTGTATTCGTCTTACAAAACTCTCTTCCGTTATCGGATAATCAAAGCATTCTTGAATGTCTTTTTCATGGTTTAAATAGTCCGCAACAACTCCTTGAAGCGGGACAGAGATTTCTTTTATCTCCATATACTTCTTCCTTTCATCTCCTGATCTCTCACCAACCAAATTGTAGTCAATGTTCGTTATAAAAGCAAAGAATATCTCTTATCTTTCTAATCCTTTTATAGAATGATACAAAAAAGACAGTGTCGGAACTAATTTTTGTTGTTTCTCTGCTTCTTGAATTAAATAACCGACAATTGCATTAATTTCTGTTTTTCTATTATTGCGTACATCCGTTAACATAGAGGAAGTGTTGTGAGCTGTATTTTCGCATACTGTGCATACACGATCCCAATATTCTTTACATTGTAAGTCGCCGACAATTCCCATTATTTCTGAAAACACTTGCTTCATCACTTTGTGAAACGAAGGATTTGTCAATAACTCTCCATTTTGTACACCCAGCAGTGCAGTTAATGGGTTAATACACGCATTAACGACAAGCTTATTTATCATTGTTTGTTTCCAATCATTTTCAACCGCTACTGGGAATAAACTCGAAGAAAATGCAGTAAACAGAGGCTCAAATTGCTTCCTTTCTCCATGTATGAATCCAAATTTCGTACTACCTACCCCAGTATGATGAACAATACTCACATTTTCCTTTTTCGCTCCGTGCTCTACAATTCCTACCGCAACGCTAGCACCTTGAATTTGTTGCAATAAATGAAGGTGTCCCATCCCATTTTGTAAGAAAACTAGTCGTTTTTCCGCTTGCAAATACGGTAATATCTCTTCTAAATGATATTGCTTTACAGCGACAAATGTATAATCATGTCTTTCATTGTTTATATTCTCTAAAGGGCTAACACGAGGAAATACAGTTTCCCTCATACCATTTTGTATACATGTAATCCCGCACTTTTCCAAGCGCTCAGATTGCTCTACCGTTCGTGTATATAGTGTGACATCCTGCTCATTCTTTTGTAAATAAAACGCAAACAGAAGTCCAATTGCGCCTGGCCCAACAATTCCAATCTCCATCTTTAAAAAGCCCCCCATTTTTATCACGCTATACATCAAAATTTAAAAGATACATTACGAATAACTTTCTACAAAAAATGATTATTAAAAGCTTCCCGCTAATAAAAAAGAATTTCTACTAAGGAAAGCCTTACTTTATAGTTTATAAAATTAGTTTAGCAAACTTCTAAAAAAAATATCGAAAGAATGATCTCTTTTCTTCATAAAAATTTAAAAATGCGTTATAATATTATTGTAAATATTTATACTTTTCTTTATTTTACAACAAGAAAAGGATGTGGTTCTATGCATTTTCCGAAAGTTGAGCGCTTGCTCATCAATTATAAAACGTTAGAAGAGTTTAAAAAATTCAAAGGATGCGGTGCTGAAGAATTATCTATGCTGGAGGATTTACAAGCAAATATCATCGAAAACGATAGCGAATCCCCTTTTTATGGAGTTTATTACGGTGGTTCTCTTGTCGCACGCATGAGCTTGTATACGAAACAACGGTCCAGTATCAATTTGTTTTCCGGCCCTTATGTAGAACTTTTTAAACTTGAAGTGTTACCAACATTCCAAAAACAAGGGTTTGGTAAGATGCTTGTCAATTATGCAAAACAATTGCATCTTCCTATCAAAACGATTGCCCGTGTCCATTCTGCTGATTTTTGGGAGAAATTACACTTCGAAAAAGTAACCATTGATGATGGTGATTTCTACGTTTGGTATCCAAACGCAAATTTGAATGCGGTTACAAAAAGTGAATCTGCTTAAAAATAAAAACAGCTGCGTGACAGCTGTTTTTATTTTGATGTTTTTTCAAGTATTCCTTTTTCTCGTTTTCTCTCTCTTTCAGAAGGCTCTAATACCATCGAATTTCTTTTTCGGTCAATATAATCGAATAAAGTACGGTATTCTTCTTCATACAAAGACAATTGCTGCAAAAGCCCTTCTTTTTCCTTTTGCAATGCCTCAATTTTTTTATATAACTCCATTTTTTCTTCTTCTTTTTTATAGCTTTGTAAAAAGACAATTACATCTTCTAACGTTATTGAAAAAGAGCTCACTTTCTCCTTCTTTTGTTCTTGCACTTCATAATTTTCAGCTTTCCGTATTTGCTTCGCTTCTTCAATGCGTTCTTTATATTGTTTACGCACATAAGAATTCCAACGAAATCCACAAGCAGCAGGTGTCCGCGATAAATGTCTCCCTACTTCTTTGAAGGCAGAAAGCTGCGTTCCTCCTTCGCGAATATGCCGGAGCACTACTTCTGCCAGAAGTAAATCTTCGTCATCAGTCCATGCATCTTGTCTTGTTGTTGCCATCTCTCTAGTCCTCCTTATGCATTTTTTATTAAACATATGCAGTTACTAGAAAAGATAGAAGAATAACATGTAAAGAAAAGCGAAAAAATAAACGCAGGAGGTTTCCCTCCTGCGTTTATTTTTGCAATTACTTGCTGATTACTTCTTTACCTTTGTAAGTACCGCATGCTTTACATACACGGTGAGCTAATTTTGCTTCACCACAGCTTGGGCACTCTACCATACCAGGTACTGATAATTTGAAATGCGTGCGACGCTTTCTTTTTACTGTTTTAGAAGTTCTTCTAAAAGGTACTGCCATTCTTCCCACCTCCTTAAAAGAGAGAGTTATTTTCATACGAAAGCCCAAACTGGTTTTCTGATTATTTGTCAAAAAACTTCGCAAGTCCTGCTAATCTTGGATCAACAGGCTTTTCTTCGCTTTTTTCCGAAATCACTTGCCAGTCTCGACCTTGCATCGGTGTTCCTTCTGAAACATCCTCACTGAAAATTTGCATTGGAATCTCCAATAGTATATTTTCCTTAATTACAGGGAGTAAGTCAAGTACTTCTCCTTCTAAGTAATGAAAATCTGCTTCAGTTTCATAATCTTCTTTCGAAACTAAGAACACCTCAGTTGTTTCAATGTCAAATGGTAATGTTACATCTACTAACGTTCTAGAACACGGTAATACCATGCTTCCTGTTATATGTAGATGGAACGTAAATTTGTTAGAGCCGAAATCAACTCTACCTGTCACATGAACAGGAGTAACGTCTCGAACATCCGTCTCAACATTTTTCAGCTCACTTACATCTACCATCTCATCTAACGTTAGTCCTTTATGTCGATATTTGTTCAATTGATGGATGGACCATTTCATATCATATCACCTCAAGGCAACAAACAAAATTATAGCTAGCCATTGTATATTTGTCAATATTTTTTCTTTACACTATAATGAAGTCATTATAGGAAATAATATATAGATTATCATGTTTTTGAAAAAGATGCTACACTGAAAGGAGAGATTATTATAAAAGCTAGCGGCATTGTTGTTGAATATAATCCATTTCACAATGGTCATGCTTATCATGTGCAACAAACCAAAAAGTTAACAAATGCGGATATCATCATTGCTGTTATGAGTGGACCCTTTTTACAGCGCGGGGAACCGGCTCTCGTTTCAAAATGGGCACGAACACAAATGGCCTTAGCAAATGGTGTAGACATTGTCGTCGAACTTCCATATGCTTTCGCAACGCAAAAAGCTGAAACATTTGCAGACGGTGCCATTTCAATATTAGATGCTCTTCGTGTCTCTGAGGTTTGCTTTGGGAGTGAAAGTGGTAATATCGAACATTTTTACAATACAGTTACTTTGCGTCAAGCTGAGCAAGACGCATTCCATTCCCTCGTACAACAATACTTAAAAACAGGAATGAGTTATGCGAAAGCAACTTCTGAGGCATTTTCATCCTTACAAAAAAACATAGCTACTATCGACATTTCAGAGCCTAATAATATTTTAGGAATGCATTACATAGAAGCAATTATCAAACAAAAAAGTTTAATGAAAGCAAGTACAATTACGCGTTTCGCTTCGCACTATCATGACGAAACATTTCAAGATGAACGAATTGCCAGTGCAACGAGCATTCGCAAACAATTATTTGATGATCCAGAAACTTTTCCAGCAATTATTCCCTTTGTTCCAAAAATAACAAAACTACTTTTAGAGCAATATAAACATTCCTATCACCTATTACATAATTGGGAGCATTATTTTCACTTACTAAAATATAAACTCCTAACAATGTCACCATCGCAATTGCAATATATATATGAAGTAGAGGAAGGGTTGGAACATCGGATTTTATCTTCTATTCAAGAAGCAACTTCATTCACAAAATTTATGGAAGCATTAAAAACAAAACGTTATACATGGACACGACTACAGCGCATTTGTACACACATTTTAACCAATACAACAAAAGAAGAGATGCACAAAGCCCATGTAGAACAACACGCACAATTTATTCGTTTACTCGGCATGTCCCAAAAAGGACAATCATATATATCAGCAACGAAAAAGCAAATAACACTTCCATTGCTTTCTCATACAAAAACGTTACAGCATCCTCTTCTAGATATAGACCGAAAAGCAAGCGCTGTTTATTTTTCTATTTTACAAGGAACGCTTTGTGGTGAAATGATAAGGCGTGATATAACGCAGCACCCTATTCGATATGACGAAGCGCAACATGTATTTTTATAAAGTGAATCTCCCAGCTTTCCGTATTTTATCTTTTGCTGTCTGAAAATTGTATGATAAAAAAATCCTCTCTTAAACGAGAGGATTTACTTTTTCACTGACATTTTATCCAAATACGTTAAAGCATCATCTAACGTATCTACAGGTATAATTTTCATTTTGGTCTTTATATCTTTAGCTGTTTTCACTGCCTCTTTATAATTTGAATTCTCTTTTCCATTCTCATTTGGAGCAAAGAATACTTCTGCACCAGCATTATGAGCTGCAACTACTTTTTGAGAAATACCTCCAATTGGACCGACTTCTCCTTTTTCATTTATCGTTCCAGTTCCAGCTATTTCGTGACCTTTCGTTATATCTTCTTTCACAAGCTGATTATAAATTTCTAACGTAAACATAAGACCAGCAGAAGGTCCCCCAATCTTATGCGCATCAATTTTCACATTAGGATTTACTGTAAGCTTCTTATCTGTAATAATAGAAACCCCAATACCAGCGCGGCTTTTATCTTCTGGAATTGGCTTCAAGACAAGTTTGTCTTCCTTTTCTTTATTTTCACGGACATATTTAACGCTTACTTCATCATTTTGTTTTTTTGTTTTCATATAGGCAATAAACTGCTCTGCCGTTTGCAATGATTGACCATCAACAGCAAGAATACGATCCCCAAGCTTTAATTTTTCAGCAGCTGGCATATCATCTGCAACACCAACAACAAGCACACCTTGATTTTCAAACGTAACAGAGGCATTTGCTCGTTTATATGCATTATAAATAGCCGCATCTTGTGACTCTTTCATTGCATATACTTGGCGAAATTGATACTCTTCATCACTTTCACCTTTTCTTAAAATTTCTTCCTTCTTAAAAATTTCTTCATATTTGTTAAATTTAGCAGAAAGATAATTCACAACATTCGCTCGCCCCATCGAAACTGTAACGAGCATAAAATCCCCTTTCTCTTTATTCCCTCCTTCAACTTTTACATACGGCTCTAATTTCTCAGCCAGGCCTGGCTTTGTAATATAGTATGGCAAAGGGATAAACACGATTAACATTGCAATAATTACTCCAATTAGTAGTGCATATAAATACCGAAACTTTTTAAACATCTTTTTTCTCCTTCCACTGCTCAATCAATGTGTAAATTGTTTGAATGTGTTGCTTTGCTTCTTCTTCACCGACACGAATAATATCTTCTATATTCGTAAAGGCTCGCGAACTAAATTGTTCTACAGCTGGATGCATCATAAGATCTGATGCAATTTGTCTATTAACTACAAGCTCATGTTGCATAATTTCGATACTTTGCATAATGACATCATAAATGGATGTAACTTCTCCATTGACCTTAATAGGGGATACATCAACAGCAATCACAATATCAGCCCCTAACGTTCTTACTACGGATACTGGAATACGATCAATTACTCCTCCATCCACGAGCAGTCTTCCATTTATTTTCTCTGGAACAAATATGCCGGGCACAGAAATACTTGCCCTAACAGCATCTGCAATAGAACCTTTTGTAAAGACAACCTTTTCACCATTTAGAATATCAGTTGCTACAACCGCTGTTGGAATATCTAGCTCTTCTAATTTTTTATTATATGTAAACATTTTAATCATATCTTTTACACGTTTTCCAGTAATAAATCCCATTTTGGGTACAGTAAAGTCCAAATAGTACTTCCGCTTAAATACTGTTGCTAAACGATACAAACGGTCCACATTACATCCTGCTGCATAAAACGTACCTATTAGTGCCCCCATACTGCTTCCCGCAATCATATGAATAGGTACACCAGCTTCTCGCAGCACTTTAATAACACCAACATGTGCAAATCCTTTCGCACCACCTGACCCAAGCGCTAAGCCAATTTTCGGTTCTTTCATCTTCTTCACCCTCAAAAATTTTTCACTCTCTTTTTATACTTATGGTCTAATTTCACTATGTATCCTCGTATACTGAAATGAACATTTGGGACAAAGGGGGATATAAAATGTACGAAAAATGGAAAACAGGCTTTCTCACCATATCGGTTTCCTTTATTACAATTTCCCTCGTACTCCATCCCCAAGCAGCACTCCAATCATCTATTCGAGGCTTAAATATATGGTGGGAAGTTGTATTTCCTTCATTGCTACCTTTTTTTATTATCGCAGAACTTCTAATCGGGCTGGGAATTGTAAAATTTATCGGTGTGTTATTAGAACCTTTGATGCGTCCACTCTTTCGTGTCCCTGGCATCGGAGGCTTTGTATGGGCAATGGGTATGGCCTCAGGTTTCCCTGCAGGCGCAAAATTAAGCGCTCGGCTACGCCAAGAGAACCAACTTACACAAATTGAAGCAGAACGTCTAGTTTCTTTCACAAACTCTTCTAATCCATTATTTATTTTTGGTGCTGTAGCCATTGGATTCTTTGATAACCCAAAACTAGGAATTATTTTAGCGGCCTCCCATTATGTTAGTAATTTCACAGTTGGACTACTCATGCGCTTTTACCAAGATAATCGCATGCAACAAGAAGCAAAAAAACATACACCACCAATTCCATTGCGGCATGCCTTTTCCGTTCTTCATAAAACTCGATTACAAGAAAAACGTCCCATTGGCAAATTACTCGGTGATGCGATTACTTCTTCTGTTCAAACATTACTTATGATTGGCGGGTTTATTATTTTATTCTCTGTTTTAAATAAAATGTTAACCGTTTTTCACATTACAACCTTTCTTGCTTTTATTATGAAACAAATATTGGTTGCATTTCAACTTTCCCCTTATTTTAGTTTCCCTATTTTGTCAGGTCTGTTGGAAATGACACTTGGGAGTCAAATGATTAGTCAAACAGAACACACTTCTATTTTACAACAAACCATGATGACAAGTTTCGTCTTAGCTTTTAGCGGTCTTTCTATTCAAGCTCAAGTTGCCAGTATTTTAGCGGATACAGATATCCGTTTTAAACCATACTTTATTGCACGTATTATACAAAGCTTCCTTGCTCCAATCTATACATACATATTTTGGGGACCACTTTATGAAAGATTACACTCTTTTTCACCTACTGAATACGATATTCCAGTCTTTTTATCTAAACAATCTACCATCTTTGCAAAAGCTTGGGATTTCCTTGTTATGTTTGGCCCGGTCTTTACACTATTTTGTTTATATTTATACGTTTTATTACTCTTTTTTCGGCTCATTCATAACAAAAAACCCCGTTCATCATAACGGGGTTTGAAACTTCTCTTTTAAAGCACGTTCTACAATTGGCGGAACAAGTCCAGAAACATTGCCACCATAACGAGCTACCTCTTTTACAATACTTGAACTTAAAAAGGAATATTGATTATTCGTCATAATAAAAAATGTTTCTACATTCTCTTCCAATTTACGATTCATGGATGTAATTTGCATTTCATATTCAAAGTCAGATACCGCACGTAAACCGCGTAAAATTGCATTCGCATTGCGCATCCTCGCATACTCTACTAATAATCCACTATGCGAATCAACCTTTACATTTGGAATGTCTTTTGTCGCCTCGCGAATTAATTCTAAACGCTCTTCTACCGTAAAAAGCGGTTTTTTTGATGAATTATTTAAAACAACAACATATACTTCATCAAAAACTTTTGCACCCCTTTTAATAATATCTAAATGTCCAAGCGTAATCGGATCAAAACTTCCCGAAGAAATTGCTATGCTTGCCATTCGGTCCCCTCACCTTCATACTTATAAATTGAAATCGCTGTAATACCGTAGTTTTCAGCTCTTACCTTCACAAGTCTACCAATCGTTTCAGGTAGGTCTACATCTACCCCATGTTCAGTCATAACGATTCCATCTTCTTTCAATAGATCATGCTGATCCATTATACTTATTAAAGAAACAATCTTTTGATCTTTATACGGCGGATCTAATAGTACAAGATCGAACGATATCTCACGTTTCACGAGCGCCTTTACAGCACGTTCTGCATCATTTCTATATACTTCAGCTTGCGCTTCTAACCTGCAACTTTCTAAATTTTGATGGATCACCTTTATCGCTTTTCCATCACGATCAACAAAAATAGCTTTATCTATCCCTCTACTAAGAGCCTCAATACCAAGCCCACCGCTCCCGCCAAACAAATCAAGAGCTAAACCACCATCAAAATAAGGACCGATAATATTAAAAATAGCCTCTTTCACCTTATCTGTTGTCGGCCGCGTTGTATTACCTGGTACAGCTTTTAAAGGATGACCTTTACACTTTCCCGAAACTACTCTCATAATTTGTCACTACCTTTATCTCTTTCTAACAGATGTTCGTATAGATTAATCTTCCTCCCACTATTTGCGGGCAGGGAGACTTCCACGAACGAAAGTTTCACTTTATGTATATTCACCTTTTTTATCCTATCATAAAACATACGAAAGAAAAATAAAAAGGAAAAGAGAAAATTTAATTTTACAATGTATATCTTTATACAGTTTGGGGATAAATAAATATAACAACATCACCTTCGATGTTGTTGCCAACCGCGGAGAAGACTTACGTTTCCCCATAAGTTCTTCCTCCGGTTTCTCCTCTCCCTTTGCCTTCTTGCTAGTCATGCTAGTATAAGAAGGGCCCTGCTTCGGCAGGGTTTTTTCTTTGTCTCCTTTTCATTTTGAAAATGAAATGATACAGTAAAAGAAAGAGGAGGAAAAGACATGATTCAACGTTTTATTGAACTAGGAGAAGGATACTCCGATTTATACGAATTACTCGAAATTGCAAAAGCAAACAAACATCGAGTATCGCATATGCTACAATTTAATACTTCGAAAAACGACAAAGCTGTATGCTCTCTCGTCGTTGTTCTTCACCCCACGACAGTAGGCGATTTCCAACCTTTATACATATGTCGAGAAGGGATCCCTGTATTAACAGATAAAAAAAGCAAACGAATTACTTTATTTGAAGAAACCGCCGAACAAATCGGAAAAAAAATAGTTTCTTTTACTGTAAAACCATCTACTGTATTTCCAGAAAATGAACTATACTTTAATCATCTCATCGGTATTTTACGAATGAATCATTTTATTCCACCGATGCAATAAAGTGAAACTTTAATCAGTGGGGGTTTTCTTCATCCCCCACTGATTATCAGCCCTCACCAATCGGGCACATGCCAGCAGTTTATCTCCCGCCTAACTTCTTTAGAATAGCGGAAGCGGCTCGTCCAGAATGTGGGGGGGGATGGAGCTTCTGACGTAGAGGTGTTTTTTACCTCGTAGGAAGAAGCGAA
>NZ_JBALLY010000070.1:31043-46750 GCF_036963045.1 Bacillus sp. JJ864
GACAATGCTTTCGCTGAATTTTGAGGCGGGAGTATTACTGCCCGAAAATAGCGGGATAAGATGAAGAATACAAAAAGCCCCACCAAAATTTTGGTGGGGTTTTAATCCAGCTTATTATAATCATATTCTTTTGCGCGATCTGGTCTGGAATTTTCGAACTCCGTTTTTAAAAACGGCCGATAAGATGGCTCGATTTTTTTTACAAACGGCAGCTTATTTAATTTTCGCATCATATGTTCTAATTGCTCCATATCACAATACACAACAGCATATTTAAACCGTTTTGATATGTAATGAATGTTTCCATATTTCCTTAAAATTTTAGCATGTTTTAAGGAATGTAGATAGACAATCATACTTTGTCGTTGCCCAAACATAATGTTCTCCTTTTATTTAATATCATTCATTTATTTCACAATAAGCTTCAGAATTTCACCTCGTATTAACGGGTATTAAGCCCCCACCGCTGAAAATTTCATCATCGATTTTCAAATATTTAAAAAACGGAAGCCATTTCTTATATTCTAAAAAACGGGGCAGATTACCCCGTTTTTTTACACCCACAACTACCTCCAGAGCCACAACCGCCTCCACAACCACCTGCATCAAAAAACGGATTGCCTGTCGGAACTTTAATAGCAGGTGAGATTTCGGCTCCCATAATTACACTTATCTCATCCAATAACCTTTGCAAATCATTTTCTGCTTTTTTAAAAGCAGAAATTTTTTCATGCAAATCTACTGCTCGTTTTAACTCTCGCATTTGTTTCGATACAGTTGTATAGTCAGGATGATATTTTCCAAAACGCTGTACTTCTTCATAACGCTCTTTCATTGCTGTAAATTGTTGAATCAGCATTTGTACTTCCGGATCTTGCTGCAATGTATGGTAGCATTTGCGGTACTGCTCTGCTATATCTGAACGAACAACTGCCTTTGCAAATTGTTCAGCCTTATCTAAAATCATTACGCTCTCTAGCGTCGCTACAATCATTAGAGACACCTCCGAATATTAATCATATCACATTTATAGCAGAACTACTAACTCTATGACTTTATTCAGATATAAATTACAAACAAATATGTTCAGCGATATTGTACTTCACAACTTCCCATGTTTCTTCTATTTCTCTCACATAACTGATACAAGCATTTTGTAATGGTGTTTGAAATGTAATTTCTTCTGGAGAAATAGCATGTAACATAGCTTTAATTGCGTGGGAATGTGCAACAATAATAATACGTTTCCCCATATATTTTTGGGCAACATCTTTTAATGCCGCAAAGCACCGCTCAACAATTTCTTGATCCGTTTCCATTCCTTCCACGTTACCATCTGCAATAAACTGTCTAACTTCAGCAACTGGCTTTCCTGATGCTACACCAAAATTTCGTTCCATAAAACGTTCATCAAGATGAATTGTATCCATTTTCACCGCATTAGCAATAGCTTGTGCTGTTTCGTGTGCTCTTACTAGCGGACTACTAACAATGATATCCCATGATTCGGCTTTTAACGCTGCGGCACTTTGACTTGCTTGTTTTTTTCCAATTTCATTTAAAGGAATATCTTCTCTTCCTTGAATAATTTCTTGAAAGTTCCAATCAGTTTGTCCATGTCGTACTAAACAAATTTCCGTCATGCTGCAACTCCTTTTTCTATAATCCATTTTTATTGTAACAAAAGTTTCGCATGACGGACACAATTTTTACTCCCAATTAATCAACGTTTTGCTGTTTCATATATTGAAACATGTCTATCATAAGAGAAGCAACGGATAATTGATTTTGAAACTTAGCTACCTTATCTGGGATTGTCTTTTTAAAATATTGCATGGCTGCTAATTCAAATGCTTCTTTTTCACTTGGATTTCTAGAAAGTTTCCGATACCAATACGGCTGCTCGCGAATATATTTCTGTAAATCTTCATTCGACTTTACAAATTCGATGAGTTCTGCTCTCATCACTCTTCCTCCTAGTCTTTTTGAAAGAAAAACGGATTATTTTCGGAATTACGCTGTTGCTTTGTTGTCTGATTCCCTTGAAACTGTTGTATAACCTGCTGCACGCTTCCAATAGCTGTCGTCATATTCGCTAAATGTTGCTGCACCTGTTCCACATCTAATTTTTTAAAAAACGATACCATATGTCCCATAAAATCCCCTGACTTTTCTCCGCTCTCTTCTTGTACAGAAGGAGGAACTATCTCTCCATTTACTTTGTAGCGATTCCATACACCATCTTCTTCTCCAAGTAAGTACCATTCTTCGTAAAACTGTTGCCATGATTTCGTTCCATTTCGAACGTCATGAACCATCTTTGGATGCTGATGTACAAACTCTTTGAATTTTTGAATAGAAGGATGTAAATCTCCTTTCACTGTTGTCATTACAATCACCCCATCAGATGTATCTTTTACTATATTGTAAGAAAAAAAGGGGCGCATGGTTCGCCTATTTTTAGGCAATCCATACACCCTACTTCTGAATAAAATTTTGCGTATAAAATTTATCATACACGCCAATTCCTAAACCAGTGAATTGTTCGTTTAGTATATTCTTTCGATGTCCCTCACTATTTAACCATCCTTGAACCGCTGCGATTGCATCACTATGCTGCGCCGCAATGTTTTCCCCGGCTAACTGAAATGATACACTTCCTTTTTGCAAACGATCTCCTAATGTACCAAACGAAGGTGAATCATGAGAAAAATAGTTGTTATCTTTCATGTCTTTACTATGTTCATATGCTACTGCCGCCGTTTGCTGGTCCCATACTAATAACGGGAGATGATAACGGCTTCGAATAACATTTGTCAAATCTAAAATTTGTTGTGTATTCCCTTGTTCAACTTGTTTCATTTGTTCTGGTGATAACTGCTGTGGATTCGTTAATTCTCCAGAAGAAACAAGTTGATACGGTCTTTGTTTGATTAACGTTTCATCATCCATATAACGAACACCGACAAGTTTATGTGTGAAATGATCAAAATATAATTGCGCCCATCCCTCTTCTATCGAAGCGAGTGGTTGTTCTGTTAGTTCAACATCAGATAATTCGAATTGATAGCTATTTTTCCCCATTTTGAGTGAAATTTCATATGAAAACGGATTTTTTTTATAAATATCTTCATACTTTTCACCAATATGAAATGGTGAAACACTCACTTTCTCTCCGCCAACATAAATCGTAACAATTTTGTGCTCTTTAACCCCAAACTGCACATATTTCGATAAGTCTTGATTATATACCCACCATTCATAACCATATGCAGATGACTCAATTCGTGCTGGTTCGCCCCAGTTCGCTAATAAAATTTCAGAATCACTACCAAGTAACTCTGGAATTGTTTCTGGTACTCCCTTAATCTCTTTTTCTTTTTTTGTTTTCACAATTTTATGCTCTTTTTTTAACTGAGGAGATTGAAATATATATTGAGAAACGAGTAATTTCCCGTATAGATCAATTGCTAAAATAAGAATAGTAATTACTATAATACGAAACAACTTTTTCAATTATATACCTCCTGAATAACCATGAAATTGAGGTATACACAAACAAAACTGTTTTCCCCATTTTGTGTGTACCACACTATGTTCACTATATCATATTTCTTTTATAAAATCAGACATTCTCCCTTTTCTCTCTATACGAATTGCGTTTTCTTACTATTCGTACTATTATAAATTTAAGTGGTTCTACGTTTATAATAAGGAGGCTATTTCATGCAATTTACAAATACGAAACTTGAAGGCGTAGTTGTTGACTTCACACTTCTTTCAGAGGTAATGGACAATCATCACTTTGTACTAGCTGGGCAATGGGATTACGAGCGAGTTACATACGACTATAAATTTGAAATGCTGAAAGATGTATATTATTTACGTATACAAGGTTTTGCGATAGAAGGAGATATTGGCAGACGACATGCCCATATTAAGTTATTAAAACCGCTTCTTGGTAAACATTATTATCCACACGGCGTGGAGTATGGAGAGAACGAAAGTTTCCCCAAAAATGTTCTTCAAAAAAGCGAACAGTTGCTTCAAAATATCGAAAAAGAGTTACAAAATTTAGCAATTATAGAATAAAGAAAACTTTCTACAAGATTCACCACCATAGCCTATTTTACTTTTATGAACATCGTACTTCTCAAAAGAAAGTTGAACAAAAAGAAGGTGTACACAATGGTACACCTTCTTTTTGTTTAGTAATTTATCCCGCTATTCGTGGGCAGTAAGACCACCATCTCAAGAGTGAGAGAGAAGCACCTAATCGATGAGAACTTTTCATCAATTAGGGACAAAAACTCCTACTGTCAGAAAGTTCACATTATCTTGATGAAAGTTTTCCATCAGTCGGGGAATGATTGAGATTGCAAATACGGAGGTAATGCATGTATCTGTTCAGCGTCTTTTGTCCGTTCTTTACGCGCCCAGGAGAAGAAAACATATCCAATGACTGTGCCATATACAATTTCTTGTATAATCTTCATTACAATCCCTCCTGTTTTCTGATCCTCTAAAACAGGAATCCAATGTAAGAAATCAGGACCTGTAATATTTAAATTAGATAATGTTCCAGCTGGTACACAAAGCTCCATCGCCTTCATCCATGCATTTGGATCTGTATATGTCACAAACAACGGCTCATTAGCAAAAATGATAAGTGCACAAGCCGGTGTTAATAGCATCCCATTAGCAAACATATAACCAATCTTTTTAATATCACTTAATGTTTGATATTGCGGTAACGGATTAAATATCGGCCACCACAACATAATTGCCATAAAAAACAGTACAGCAAGAACAATCGAATGTCCAATTTGACTCTGCTTTACTGTATCAAACACAATTGGTAAATGATACATCGAAAACAGCCCATTAAAAACAATTAATGCGATAATAGGATTTGCCCATATGCGTAATATGATACGAATCAATCGAAATGATGTTATATATTCAAACAACCAGATTGGTAACCCCAGTAATAATAATGGAGGTACAGCAATATACATGATTGCCATTTCTAACATATGTGCACTAAACACAATATGTCCAAGTAAATCAATTGGGCCCCCTTTAACCAAATATAATAGGAACATACCACTTGTAAAATAAAAGATTTTCCGTTTACTTACTTCCTCTCCGTCCGGAAAACGATGTCGATACTTTCCAATAATTAGAAAATAACTAATCACGACAGCTAATATAAAAAGAAAAAAGATTGGGCTCCACAGTGCATCAAAACCAAATATCCATAAGTTGTTCATTTTTTGACACCCTCCCTTTCATAAATAAAAGGAGATTGATGAACCCCCAATCTCCTTTCTTTTTTTAAACCCAAACTATTGTCATAAATGTTAAAATCGTTACTAATCCGACTAACAAACCAGCATACAAGAAAAACGTCGGAGCTTCATGCCCTTTATGACTCATATGCATAAAATAATACAATTGAAAAATAACTTGTACGGCAGCTAACAGTAAAATAAATGGTACAGAAAAAAGTGGACTAAATGTTTTTGGATATGCAACTGCTACAAATGCGATAATTGTCAAAAAAATCATTAATCCGAAAGTAACGACTTGATGCTTCATTTCTTCTGCACTTTTTTTTCTGCGATAAGCAAGATCGACTTTAGGGTTATTTATATTTGTTTGTTTTATCGCCATTGTTTATCCCACCATTCCCATTAAATATACTACAGTGAAAATAAACACCCAAACTACGTCGATAAAATGCCAGTATATTGATGCGACGTAAAACTTTGGAGCATTATATAAATTTAAACCACGCTTCGCATTACGAACTACTAGAGTTAAAATCCAAAGTAATCCAAATAAAACGTGTAATCCATGCGTACCAACTAATGCATAAAATGCAGAACCAAATGCACTGCTTTTCATCGTATGCTTAAATTCATGGGTATAGTGATTAAACTCATAAATTTCAAAACCTAAAAAGCCAACTCCAAGCAATACTGTAATAATTAGCCAAAGCTGCATTTGTTTAAAATTAAAATTCTTCATATGATACATTGCATATACACTCGTTAAACTACTCGTTAAAAGAAGCATTGTCATAATGAACACAAGCGGCATTTGAAACATTTCTTGTGACGTCGGTCCACCATTTGTTGAATTTTTCAGTGCTAAATATGTTCCAAACAAGGAAGCAAACAGTACCGTTTCGCCTCCTAGAAACAACCAAAATCCAATAAATTTATTCTTTCCTTCGAGGGTTGCTTTTTCAGGCTCTGCTGGAAAGGTTTCATTCGTTAATTTTTCCTCTGCATGCATTACGCCTTGCCCCCTTTATCATCTAAATCTTCCTTATGAATATGGTATCCATGATCATCAATTACAGATCGGAAGAACATTGCTCCAAACGTAATAATAAGACCCGCGATTGCTACCACTAACCATATTTTCTCTTTCCCACCTTGCATATACATCGCTCCAAATGCTGCGATAAACAGGCCTAGAGAGATAACAAACGGTAAGAAAGATGAATTTGGCATATGAATATCACCAATCGGTTCTGCTGGCGTTATCTCATTTTTCCCTTCCCGTTTTTCAATCCATAATGGATCTAACCCACGCACAAACGGTAATTGTTTGAAATTATATTCAGGTGTCGGCGCAGGAATTGCCCATTCTAGCGTACGACCATCCCAAGGATCGCGGCGGGCTTGTTTTCTTGAAAAAGATGTTTTTACAACATTAACCAAAAGTACAATTGTTCCAAGTGCCATAAATACTGCGCCTATTGAACTAATTAAGTTACCAGTTTCTAATCCTTGTCCTGGCAAATACGTAAAATATCGGCGCGGCATACCGATTAAACCGAGGAAGTGCTGAATAAAGAACGTTAGATGGAAACCAATAAAGAACAACCAAAACGTAATTTTACCAAGTGTCTCATCTAAAATTTTATTAAACATAAGCGGCCAATAATAATGAGCCCCCGCAAATAATCCAAACACTACTCCACCAACAATTACGTAATGGAAGTGAGCGACAACAAAATAATTGTCATGAAATTGATAATCAGCAGGAGCAGATGCAAGCATAACCCCTGTTACACCACCCATAACGAATGATGGAATGAAAGCAACAGCCCACATCATTGGCGTTGTAAAGCGAATACTTCCACCCCACATCGTAAAGAGCCAGTTGAAAATTTTAATACCTGTCGGAACAGCAATTGCCATTGTAGCTACAGAAAAAATGGCATTTGCTACTGGTCCAAGACCCACTGTGAACATATGATGTGCCCACACCATGAATCCTAAAAATCCAATTAATACCGTTGCAAATACCATAGATGAATATCCGAATAATCGTTTTTTAGAGAATGTCGCGAATATTTCTGAGAATATTCCGAAAACTGGGAGTATAAGAATATATACTTCTGGATGACCGAATATCCAAAATAAATGCTCCCATATAATCGTATTCCCTCCTAAAGCTGGGTTAAAAAAGCTTGTTCCAAATAATCGATCTAACATTAATAAAGCTAATCCGACTGTAAGCGGCGGAAATGCAAATAAAATAAGTGCAGATGTTACAAATGTCGTCCATGTAAACATCGGCATACGCATATATGTCATTCCAGGTGCACGCATATTAATAATGGTAACGAGAAAGTTAATACCCCCTATTAAAGTTCCAATACCTGAAATTTGCAAGCCGAGAACATAAAAATCGATGCCGTGTCCTTTGGATGCGAGTGATAACGATGCATATGATGTCCATCCTGCATCAGGTGCCCCGCCTAAAAACCAACTTAAATTTAGAAATACACCTCCAAAGAAAAACAACCAAAATCCAAGCGCATTAATAAATGGAAACGCAACGTCGCGTGCGCCGATTTGAAGTGGTACAGCTGCGTTCATCATTGCAAATACAAGCGGCATTGCTGCTAAAAAAATCATTGTTGTTCCGTGCATTGTTAACACTTGGTTGTATACATCTCCAACAAGAAAGTCATTGTTTGGAAACGCTAACTGATATCGAATAAATAGTGCTTCTATTCCTCCGATGATAAAGAATAACCCACCTGCAATTAAATAGAGAATGGCAATCTTTTTATGATCTACTGTCGTTAAATAATCCCAAATTACAGAGCCAACTCCCTGTTTTTTTGCTACAGAACTCACGTTTTCAACCTCCCCTTCGCAAATAGTTTCTCATTACTTTTCAACTTTTAATGTTTTCAAGTAAACATTTAATGACTCTACTTGATCATCAGTAAGATTACCGTATTTTCCAGTCATTTTATTTCCTGGTTTCATGCTTTCAGGGTCTTTTAACCATTTTTTTACGTTTTGTTCATTATTTTCAGCAATTCCCGCAACCATATCACGATCTGCGAAATTTGCTAAATTGGGTGCGATACGTGCAGAAGGTGGTCTGCTATCATTTGATCCAACAGCATGACAACCGATACAACTCTTTTCAAAAATCTGCTTTCCTTCTTGCTCTTTCGAAGTAGCAACAGTCTTTTTACCATCTAATTCTTTCATACTAGCAACCCACTTTTTGTACTCGCTTTCATTAACAACTTTCACTTTAAACTGCATTAGAGAATGAGAAGGTCCGCAAAATTCTGTACAAAAGCCATTATATGTGCCGGTCTTATCTGCTTTAATCCACATCTTGTTCACATTATCTGTATTTGTATCCATTTTTCCAGCTAAAGATGGCACCCAAAATGAGTGTTTGATATCAGCGCCTTTTAAATTTAAATACACTTTTTTACCTGTAGGGATGACTAAATCTTGAGAAGTTACTAATTTTTCATTATTGTAAGAAAATTCCCACCAATAAAGATTCGCTGTTACATCAACAACGATTGTATCTTTATCAATATTCTTTTTCTCCATTCCACTAACGTCAGCAAGTTTAAACGTATATGTAACAGTAGGGACAGCCAATACCAATAAAAGTAAAATCGGAATGACTGTCCATATTATTTCTAGCTTGTGATTTCCTTCTACTTGCTTCGGAATATAATTTTCCTGTCCTTTCCTTTGACGGAAACGCACAATTACATACAAGAAAATAATTGTAACAACAAGAACGACACCAATCATGATTGCGCTAGCTAATAACAATAAATCATATTGCATTTTTGCTACTTCACCTTGTGGAATCAAAGTAGATTGAAAGGCTTTACCGCATCCCCCTAACAGTAAAGCCACTAGTGAAACGAGCGAAAGCAATCGCCACTGTTTCTTCATGCAAACAACCCCCACTTTCTTTGTTAATTAGATTGTACTTTATAGTAAGTAAAGTAAATCTCAACGTAAAGAAATCCCCTCATGTCGTTGTCTTAGAAGAAAGTTACAACAATCATTGAAATAAATAAGATTGTTAAGTAATTTAAGGAGTATACAAACATTTGCACGGACCATTTGATGTCATCTTTCTTGCGGAAGCCATAAAACCCTAACACGATCCAACCGATGTTAAGAAATGTTGCAATTACCATAAATGTTACTCCAAGTGCACTCATATAAAATGGCAGTGGCAATAAGCATACTGTCCAAATCATAATTTGACGTTTTGTAATATCAAATCCATGCGCAACAGGAAGCATTGGAATACCTGCATTGCGATATTCTTCAACACGTTTCATCGCAAGTGCGAGGAAATGTGGAATTTGCCAAATAAACATAATTAAGAATAGCATCCAAGCAATAGGGTTATTCAAGCTTGGATCAATAGCTGCCCAACCGATTAAAGGCGGAACTGCCCCTGATACACTTCCTACTACTGTATTTAACGTATATTTTCGCTTTGTCCATAATGAATACAGAACAACATACGTAAAGGCACCAATAAAACCAATAAATGCTGCCATCGGTGTTGTAAATAGTAAAAATACAAAGCCCAGAAGCAAAATTGTAATACCTAACGTTAATGCGAATCCAGGTTTATATTTTCCTGTTACTGTTGGACGATTTTTTGTTCGTTCCATTAAATGATCAATATCTCTGTCAATATAATTATTTAAACTACATGCCCCTGCCATAATTAATGCAGAGCCGACGATTGTAAAAAACATTTTATCTAGATGGTCTATAACATTCAATCCATTGAAATGTAGAGCTAACCAAAATCCTGTAAATACAGTAAGTGTATTTGAATTTACAATCCCCATCTTAACGAGCGCTGATAAATCTTGTACACGTGTTGTTTCCGGTACATTTGTTACCGCTGACTCATCATGCAGTTCACTTGTTGCATGGCTCATCACTTTAACCCCCTCTTAAAACTTCCATCTTTCTTTTGCCCATTTACTTAAAATAAACCAGCATGCTTTTATATAGCAATATTATTACGGTAGAAATGTTGTTTTATGGTTTTACTATTAATATACACTTCTCGCTCGAATATATTAAAACATATTTCATGAAGAAATTGTGAAGAAAACATGAACTTTTTGTGTCTATGACTTAAAAAGTTTTCCTATTACATCATCAAGTATAGAACGTAGTTATCTTTTATAATAAACCATTTTGTCAAATTCCGCATGCATTTCCGTGTATTTCTTTATAAAACTCACTATTTTTTGTTACAATCAGCAATTTATTTTCCTTCCCTTCTTCCTTTCTCTCCCCTTTGCTATTTTATCAGATTTTATATATCATAGGACTGTAGTGCATTTCTGTTTCTATAACATTTATCCGGCTATTTACAAGTAGTAAGACCTCCACCTCAAGATTCTAAAGACATAAAGACTATCGGTCGGATAACTGCTGGTATGTGCCAAATTAGTTGAACTAACCCTTAGTAAGGATTGGAAACAACACCGAGGGAAGTTTTACTTTATATTTTATTAAAATATTGCACAATAACTTTGAAATTGAAAGCTGGTGAAAAGGATTGCAACGCTTTATAAAATGGTTAGCAGTCATTACAAGTCTTGATTTATTATTTGTTCTACTCGGCGGGGCATTAGTTACTAAAACTGGCTCTGGACAAGGATGTGGTAAATCTTGGCCGCTGTGTAATGGAGAACTTGTTCCTTCGAATTTATCAATAGAAACAATTATTGAGCTGAGTCATCGTCTTACTTCAGGTTCTGCAGGAATTCTCGTTACACTACTATGTATCTTATCTTGGAAATACTATGGACACGTTCGTGAAACAAAAGCACTTGCTATTCTATCTTTCGTGTTTTTAATAGCGCAGGCGCTCATGGGTGCTGCTGCAGTTATGTGGGGGCAAGTTCCGGCTGTATTAGCAATTCATTTCGGTATTTCCCTTATTTCGTTTGCTGCTGTTATTTTATTAACTCTTCTTATCTTTGAAATTGATAAGAAATTTGATGCCCATTCACTTGTTATTGATAAGAAGATGAAATTTCACATTTATGGTGTAACAATTTACAGTTACCTTGTTGTCTATACAGGAGCGTTAGTGCGTCATGAGCATGCGAGTTTAGCGTGTCCGAGTTTCCCATTATGCAGTAAAAATAGCCCTCTTCCCATGCAATTTCATGAATGGGTACAGATGGGACATCGAATTGCTGCACTATTAATTTTCGCTTGGATTTTATATGCAATGCTGATAGCTATCAGGCATTATAAGCAACAACCTGTTATATGTTATGGATGGCTTGCAGCTTTCATTCTTGTCACATGTCAAGCAATCGCCGGTATTTTAGTTGTATATACAGACGCAAGCTTAGCAATGTCACTTCTGCATTCACTCTTTATTTCATGCTTATTTGCTGTATTATGCTATTTAGTTATGCTAGGAACACGCAGTAAAACAAACATGAAGAAAACAGAAATAAACCGTACTACTAAGGAAACGAAACTATCATAATAACTTGTCGGAAGAGACAAGTTATTCTTTTAAAAAAGCAAAAGAGCTGCATAATAGCAGCTCTTTTGCTTTTTTAAAATTCGAGTGATAGCCTTATTTTATTGCTCTAATTCAATCAGCAAATCACCTGTTTGAATTGCCTCTCCGTCTTTCACATACACTTTTTTCACCGTGCCAGTAAATGGGGCTTGTACAGTTGTTTCCATTTTCATCGCTTCTGTAATTGCCATGGAATCACCTTTTTTCACTTGCTCCCCTTCCTTTACCACTACTTTAATTACCGTTCCCGGCATTGTTGCATTAATATGACTTGGATTTTCACGATTCCCTTTCACTCGTTGCGAAACCGTCGCTTTAACATTTTCATCTTTTACAACAATTTCACGAGGCTGTCCATTAAATTCAAAGTAGACAACACGTGTACCGTCTAATTGTGGTTCTCCAATCGAAATTAATTTCAAAATTAACGTTTTACCGCGTTCGATTTCTACACCAATTTCCTCACCAAGTTTCATTCCATAGAAGAATGTCGGTGTGTCAAGAACAGAAATATTTCCATATTGCTCTGCAACTTTTTGATAATCCATAAATACTTTCGGATATAACGCATACGCTACAATATCAAACATCGTTACTTCACGACCGAGCTTATGGAATAACTCTTCTTTTAATGCTTCAAAATCGATCGGTTCTAACAATTCACCTGGTCTTACTGTTAAAGGCTCTTTTCCTTTTAGAATAATCTCTTGTAACTTTTTAGGAAAACCACCATACGGTTGTCCAAGATCACCAGTGAACATTTCGACAACTGATCCTGGGAAATCTAATGCATGACCACGCTCATAAATATCTTTCTCTGTTAAATGATTTTGCACCATAAATAGAGCCATATCACCGACTACCTTTGATGATGGAGTTACTTTAACGATATCACCAAACATATCGTTAACGCGACGATACATCACTTTCACTTCATCAAAGCGATCTCCTAATCCGACACCTTTTGCCTGTTGCTGCAGATTACTGTATTGGCCGCCTGGCATTTCATGCATGTACACTTCTGTATGCGGTGCATTCATTCCACTTTCAAAGGAAGAATAATATTTACGAACATCTTCCCAATAATGAGAGAGTTTCTCTAAAGAATTCACGTCCACATTCGGTTGTCTTTCATTTCCTTCTAATGCATAGAACAATGTATTAGCGCTCGGCTGAGATGTTAAACCGGCCATAGAACTTACCGCAACATCTACAATATCAACACCAGCTTCAATTGCTTTCGCATATGTTAATACACCGTTTCCACTCGTATCATGCGTATGAAGATGAACTGGAATCGATACCGTTTCTTTTAATGCGGATACTAAATCATATGCTGCATTTGGTTTTAATAAGCCTGCCATATCTTTAATCCCTAAAATATGAGCACCCGATGCTTCTAACTCTTTTGCTAAGTTTTTATAGTAATTTAAGTCATATTTACTGCGCATTGGATCATGGATATCACCTGTGTAACACATTGTTGCCTCTGCAATTTTACCGCTTTGACGCACAGCATCAATTGCAACACGCATACCTTCTACCCAGTTTAAGCTATC
The DNA here is from genome assembly GCF_036963045.1 of Bacillus sp. JJ864. Lineage (NCBI taxonomy): Bacteria > Bacillati > Bacillota > Bacilli > Caryophanales > Bacillaceae > Bacillus > Bacillus sp. JJ864. Next base: position 44,486 of record NZ_JBALLY010000070.1, read on the forward strand.
AAAAATACGGAATACATCAACGCCCGCCTGCGCAGAACATTCTACAAACTTTTGAATTAAGTTATCTGGATAATTTTTATATCCTACTGCATTTGATGAACGAAGAAGCATTTGGAATAATACATTTGGCATACTCTCACGTAAATGTAATAAACGTTCCCATGGATCTTCTTTTAAGAAACGATACGCGACATCAAATGTTGCTCCGCCCCACATTTCTGCCGAAAATAAATTCGGTAACATTCTTGCTGTTGGTTCAGCGATTTGTCTCAACTCTTGTGTACGAATACGCGTTGCTAATAATGATTGATGTGCATCACGAAATGTAGTATCGGTTAATAAAACTTGTTTTTGTTCTTGAACCCATTTTACTAATCCATCGGCTCCGCGCTCATCTAAAATTTGTTTCGTACCAGCCTTGATTGGTTCAGAATGTTTTATGTTTGGAATGCGTGCTTCTGCAAAAATCGGTTTTTCTTGTTTTCCTACTCCAGGGAATCCATTTACCGTTACCGTGCTAATATACGATAGCATTTTTGTACCACGGTCTTTTCGTTTTGGGAATACGAATAGTTCCGGTGAGGAATCGATAAACGATGTATCATATTCTCCTGATAAAAAGTTTCGATTTTTTACAACATTTTCCAAAAAAGGAATGTTTGTTTTAATACCGCGAATACGGAATTCTTTTAAGTTACGTTCCATTTTAGCTGCTGCTTGTTCAAATGTTAATGCCCAAGTTGTTACTTTTACAAGTAATGAGTCATAATATGGTGTAATAACTGCACCTTGATAACTATTTCCCGTATCTAAACGCACCCCAAATCCGCCACCAGAACGATACGCCATAATTTTTCCGGTATCTGGCATGAAGTTATTTAGCGGATCTTCTGTTGTCACACGAGATTGAATTGCAAATCCATGCGTAATAATATCTTCTTGTTTTGGAATACTTACTTTTTCACTATGTAAAGCATATCCGTCAGCGATTAAAATTTGTGATTGAACGATATCAATACCTGTAATCATTTCTGTAATTGTGTGTTCCACTTGGACACGCGGATTCACTTCAATGAAATAAAATTCGTTTCCTTTTACCAGAAACTCAACTGTCCCCGCGTTCACATAATTAACATTTTTCGTTAATTGAACTGCAGCCTCACAAATACGATTGCGCAATTCAACTGGAAGAGACATACTTGGTGCTACTTCTACAACTTTTTGATGTCTGCGCTGTACAGAACAATCACGCTCATATAAATGAACAATATCTCCGTGTTCATCTGCTAATATTTGTACTTCAATATGTTTTGGATTTTCAACAAATTTTTCTACATATACTTCATCGTTCCCAAATGCAGCTTTCGCCTCGGATTTCGCACGATCATACGCTTCCTTTAGTTCGTCTGCACTGCGTACAATCCGCATCCCGCGCCCGCCGCCGCCAAGAGCAGCTTTAATGATAATTGGATAACCATTCTTTTTTGCAAAATCAGCTACTTCTTCAAGAGCATTTACAGGGCCATCACTACCAGGAATAATAGGGATATTTGCCAATTGAGCTTGCGTTCTTGCCTTTACTTTATCTCCAAACATGTCTAAATGCTTACTCTTTGGACCAATAAAAATAATCCCCTCTTCTTCGCAACGTTTTGCGAATTGGATATTTTCTGATAAAAATCCGTATCCAGGGTGAATTGCATCAACATGATTACTTTTTGCGATTTCAATAATACCTTCAATGTCGAGATATGCCTCAATTGGTTTTTTTCCTTCTCCTACCAAATACGCTTCATCTGCTTTATAGCGATGATATGAACCGCTATCTTCTTTCGAGTAAATCGCAACTGTGCGTAGTCCTAATTCTGTACAAGCACGAAACACACGAATCGCAATTTCTCCGCGGTTTGCTACTAATACTTTTTGAATACGTTGCAGCTTTTTCATGATTTTCCCCCTCAATTTTCCTACCAAATCATAACACCAGAAATTCGTCCCGCCTTAGTGGGAGTAAGTATTTCACTTCCATCAGTACTTTTTCACTGCGTGCAAGCTTCACCTTATTTTTATTCATCATACCTTATTTTTTGACAAATGATAAGCACTCTGTCCAATTTATCTCACAAAATTAGTATAGCATAAAAAGAAGGAAGCAACCATCCTTTTTGTAGAACACATTTAACGAATGTGACATACTCTTTATTGTGAAATAATAAAATAATCATCCTTTTTTTCTAAAACTACGCAAATAAAAGAAGCTTTGTA
>NZ_JBALLY010000070.1:46766-67986 GCF_036963045.1 Bacillus sp. JJ864
TACAAAGCTTCTTTTATTTTACAACAACAAGGTGTCTCTCTTGTTTAGGTTGTTGTTGTTGTTGTTCTCGCTCTTGCTGCTCTCTTTTTTCTTGCTGTTTCACAAAACTAGCTACATTTAATAAAATCCCCATAGCCGCTAAGGTTGACACTAAAGAAGTACCACCAAAACTAACAAACGGTAAAGGAACACCTGTAAGCGGCATAACTCCGGTAATTCCACCCAAATTTACAATAGATTGTACACCAATCATACTGCCAATCCCAATTGCAAGTAAACTCCCAAAAGGATCTTTACATTTTTGTGCAATTCGAAAAGCACGAACAACAATGACTAGTAAACCTATTAAAATAATTGCCACCCCAATAAAGCCAAGTTCCTCAGATACAATTGCCATAATAAAGTCTGTATGCGGTTCTGGTAAATATCCATACTTTTGAATGCTATTTCCCAATCCTCTACCACCTATACCACCAGAAGCAATTCCAACAAACGAATTGACTAATTGAAATCCATTTCCCTGCGCATCCCCAAACGGATTCCAAAATGTAGTAAACCTAGAAATTTGAACAGATGTTAAAACATTTTTTCCTATGAAATATCCGAGTGGCAGCCATATAATAGATGTAAGAGCAATTCGTTTTATCCAAACTTGAAACGGTATCCCTGAACAGAACGTCATAATCGCAATTGTTGACACAATTAGTAATGTTGTTCCTAGGTCAGGCTGCTTTAAAATTAAATAAATTGTAATAAATAAAAAAACAAACACTCGACCAGCACCATGCCAAATCGGTCCATCTGTCGCTTGTTTTTTTGCATAAAAACGCGCTAATACAACAATAATTCCTAATTTAATAAACTCCGACGGTTGCACACCAAATACCCACGATCGCGCATGATTCCTAACTTCTCCCCATTTTAGAACAATTAATAACATACAAATACTAAAAATAACGATTAAAACAGTAATGATCCGCTTTCGCCACACTTGAAAAGGAACAATCATCGCAACAAGTAAACCAAGCACTCCAACTAGCAACGCTTTTAACTGTGACAGAAAAAAGTGATCGCTCGCCCACCCGTATTTCGGATTATATTTTGTAATCGCAACGATAGAACTGGCACTATACACCATAATAACGCCGAGCACACATACGATAACAAGAGGAAGCACTAAAGAATAATCTATGGACTTCCAGACTCTTTTCATTCAAAATCCTCTTTCTCTCTTCTATTTTTACAGTTGTATTCCATATGTATTTGCATTCTTCCTGCTTTTCAGGAAAAATCGTTTTTTTCCACAAAAAAAGCTCAAACTGATTCAGTTTGAGCCCCTTATTTGAACCAGCTATTATTGTTTGTTTGTAAAAGCATCATGCAGCGCCGATAGCTCGCGTTCTAATTCTCCCAAAATTTCTTTACCTTGCTCTTCTGCAATGAGACCAAGACGAACCGCAAAATCAACTTCACGGGATAAGCCAAACATTTGTGTATCGAGTACCTCTTCGTATAATGGACACTGTGGCATCGTAAGGTGGTCCATTTGCACCTTAATAAGTTTTAAAATTTTCTCTGCATCAGCTTGTAGAAGGGCATGTGCCTTTTCCTGATGATTTGTTACTGTCTCAGACGCCAAATTGGTTCCCTCCATTTCCGTCCTACTCTCCTATCCTATCTATTAATATTAGCGATAGTTTTCATAAATTGCAATAGAAACATTTTCTGTGACAATTGTTCCTAGTCCTATTATACTGAAAAGTGGGAGTATAAGACAAATGGGGGAACAACAATGAACGAAATCTTATTTATTAACGGAAATGTACGCTTTCCAATTACAATTGATCCAAGTGTTTGGATTTTTGATGATCGAAAGGTCGACTTAACAACATACTTTACAACTCCAAAGGAAAAAATAAGTGAGTTAGCACAATATACGAAAGAAGCATCCAAACATTGGGATCGTGAAATTAGAGAAGGAGCTATTTTCCCACCTGTTAATAAAAGCGTTGCAAGATTTGAAAAAGAGAAAATTATTACAGGAACATTTGGTATACCTTTTTTACCTTTTTTAGAAAACGCAGAAATTTCTAATGACGCAACACATATAGAAATTCATACCGAATCTGGTATTACAACGATTTCAATAAAGGAAGCAAAGGATGCTATTCTCGGTTTTTCTAGTAAAGGGAAGCCACTAAAAGAAGATGGCCCTGTTCATCTTTATTTCGGTGATGGCTCTAATGTCAATAATCCTGTTCGATATATTCGAAAATTTACTATTGTGTAAAGTATACTTTCCATTAGGGAAAGAGCTTACTGTCCGTTCATAGGAAACAAACAAATAAGAGTGGCTTTTCGCCACTCTTTCCTACAATAAATCCGCTGCCAGTTGTGCTAAATTAGAGCGTTCACCTTTTACAAACTTCACATGTCCACTAATTTTTTGTTCTTTAAACTTCTCTACCACATATGTTAAACCGTTATTATATTCATCTAAGTATGGATGATCAATTTGCTGTGGATCCCCCATTAAAACAATTTTGCTTCTCTCACCGACACGCGTTAAAATTGTCTTCACTTCATGTTTCGTTAAATTTTGTGCTTCATCAATAATAATAAACTGCTCTGGAATACTGCGTCCGCGAATATATGTTAGAGCTTCTACTTCAATAGAACCCATTCCCGCTAAAATTGCATCTAATTCCCCAGGCTTTTTTGTGTTAAATAAATATTCCAAATTATCATAAATCGGTTGCATCCAAGGTCTTAACTTTTCTTCTTTCTCTCCTGGTAAATATCCGATGTCTTTTCCAACTGGAACAATCGGCCTTGCCACGAGCAACTTTTTATACATTCCCAAATCTTCTGTTTGCATTAGTCCCGCAGCTAATGCTATTAACGTTTTCCCCGTTCCAGCTTTCCCGGTCAATGTTACAAGAGGAATATCTTCACGTAACAACAATTCCATCCCCATAATTTGTTGTACATTTCGAGGACGAATTCCCCAAATCTGCTCATTTGGAAAAATAAGCTTTTTTATCTTTTTCCCGGAATGATCCACAATTCCAAGAGCCGAACTTGATCCACCTAAAGCATCTTTCATTACAATAAATTGATTGGGATAAAACGGATGATTAGCAATTTCAGAAAGAGGAAGCTCTCCTTTTTCATAAAAGCGGTTTAAAATCTCTTTTTGTATGTAATACTCTAAGAAGCCGGTATATATGTTTTCTACTTCCGTAACACGATCACTCAAATAATCTTCAGCTTGTAAACCTAGAGCATCAGCTTTTACTCGTACAAGTACATCCTTACTCACAAGGATGACGGATTTTCCATTTTCTTTTTCTTGCTCTTCTAATGATAAATTTTTAGCCACAGCTAAAATACGATTGTCATTTGTTTTTTCTACAAAAATATCTTGTAATTGAACAAACGAACGATGATTTAACTCAATTCGAAATGTCCCTCCATTCTCAAGAGGAATGCTATCATGTAATTTCCCAAGTTCACGAAATTTATCTATTAGTTTTGATACATAGCGCGCATTCCTGCCAACTTCATCCATATAGCGTTTCTTTGAATCTACTTCCTCTAACACAACAGCCGGAATGACTACATCATTATTTTCAAAAGAAAAAATAGATAACGGATCTTGCAAAAGTACATTCGTATCTAGCACATAAATTTTATTCAACCTGTTACCCCCTGACTCCACCATGAAATTTGTAGAACAAGGGTTTCATCCATAACTATGGACGAACCATTGTTATAATTATATGTACTGTACAAGCGAGATAGAATAGAAATCACTTGAAATATAAAGAAAAAGGATGAACAACTTTCTTTGCTGCCCATCCTTTTTCAAGTATCCTTCATCGCTGATAAAACTTGGTTGTCTAACTTTGCCGCAGCGCGAAGATCATATGTTTTTTCATATTTCGGTTCAATAGCAAGTTTCGCACCATAAAACATTACGTCACGCACTTCTTGCACAGAAACTTCAATTAATGTTAATTTCAGCGGAATACCTTCTATCCGCTCAGTTTTTATAATCGCTTTACCACTTATAGAATATACGGACTCATCTGCCATAACAGTCAAAACGAGCCCTGCATGATGACGCAAATTTTCTACAATGCGAGAGCGTTGATCCACTGCAAAACGAATAACTTTTTCATCCATTGCATATACCCATGAAATCGCACTTACATTGGGAATACCTTTCTCAAAATCAGTCGTTGCAACTGTTACAATACGCTCTTCACGTAGCGCTTTCACTAAAGCATCTGTTAATGTTAGCTCTACTATATTTGCCATGTTTCCACCTCCATAATCAACTATATTGCTTTCGCTCTGCCAGGCACTTAACTGAAAAACTTAAGAAAAGAAACTTGCCTATATGTTTCCACTAACCATCAGCAAAAATTATAATTCTACGTTGATAGTAGTTTCACTTATATAATAACCTATTTCTCGAATTGCGAAAATATTTATTTTTTCTTCTATAGTTCAAAAATATCTAAAGCACATGATATACTAAAGTAAGATAGAATTTGTGCCGAGGTGACAAAATGAGAGTCAAATGTGTTCTTTGTGATAAAAAAGAAGATTTAAATGACGAAAATCCCGTAGCAAAACGGCTTCGCAATCGTCCCATTCATACATTTCTGTGTAAACAATGTACAGATCGAATTACAGAACGTACTTTAGAAAGACATGCAACAGGTAACTTTCGATTATATCGTGATAAAACGGTTGAAGATGAATGGTAATATGCTAATAGGAATATCGTCTATTTGAACGCTGAAAGCAATCAAATAAACATCACTAGATGGTTACAACCATCTATAATATGATGTACATAATTGTAACGTATAAATAAGCTCTTATCGAACAGGATAAGAGCTTATTTATATTTCTCTGGATCTCGGTTTATCTGTTCTAAAAAACAATCAATTAACTCAAGCGGAAACCGAACTGATTTCTTTTCCCCTTCTCTTTCATATGTAACAAAATACATATCTTCCTTTTTTTCTACCGTAACATGTTTTAACTGATGGTCTTCATGTAACATATTATGAAAAAGCATATATGTTTCTTGAGCAGCTTCATCATACGGACGGGCTTCTGCAACAATTTTAATGGTTAACCAATTATATAGTGCATCTTGCACAGAACGCATCTTTCATTCCCCCTTTTAGCCTGCCTTTGAATATTTCGCTTGCCGTAAACGTAATTTATATATACCAAGTATAATAATTGCTACAACAAGCCCTTCTCCTACAGGCAGAAAAACAGCAAAAAAGGTTAAAATAGTGCAACCAAGTATTAGTACAGTATAGATTACTACATTCTTTAACAAAGATAACTTTCTAGCAAACCCTAAATTATAAACAATAATACTAAATATAATAATCGTACCGTAAAGAAGCCACATTCCTAATTCAGGGTTCGTATCTACATTGTATAATTTCGCAAAAAATGACATTCTTTCTAGCACTTCCGACATTTTCTGGCACTCCCCTTTTTCCCAGTTATACTTTTTATTATGCTCTACTATAAGAGTAGCGTGCTATATACACATTGTCTATACAAAATTCCAAAAATTCAAACCTCAATAAACAAAAAAGAAGCCACCTCAGACGAGATAGCTTCTTTTTTGTTTATCACTCAGCGAATTTCTTTTTCTTAGCAGATCTTTCACGTTCGCTCTTATCAAGAATCTTTTTACGAAGACGAATTGATTCTGGTGTTACTTCACAGTATTCATCATCATTTAAGTATTCTAATGACTCTTCTAAAGTCATAATACGCGGTTTTTTCATGGTTGATGTTTGGTCTTTTGTTGCAGAACGAATGTTAGTTTGTTGCTTCATTTTCACAACGTTAACTGTTAAATCATTCTCACGTGTATGTTCCCCAACAATCATACCTGCATATACTTCCGTACCTGGTTCAACGAAGATTACACCACGGTCTTCAACTTGCATAATACCATACTGTGATGCTTTTCCTGTTTCAAGTGAAACTAGAACACCTTGACGACGTCCACCAACTTGACCTGCATGTACTGGTTGATAGCTATCAAATGTATGGTTTAAAATACCGTAACCACGAGTTAAAGTTAAGAATTCAGTTGTGTAACCAATTAGTCCACGTGCTGGAACCATAAATGTAAGACGAACTTGGCCGTTTCCGTTATTGACCATGTCTAACATTTCACCTTTACGTGCCCCCATTGATTCCATAATAGAACCAGTATATTCTTCTGGCACATCAATTTGTACACGTTCTACCGGCTCACATCTTACGCCGTCAACCTCTTTAATGATTACTTCTGGTTTCGATACTTGTAATTCATATCCTTCACGACGCATGTTCTCAATCAAGATTGATAAATGTAACTCTCCACGTCCAGATACAATCCATGCATCCGGAGATTCTGTATTGTCTACACGTAAACTTACATCCGTTTCTAGCTGTGAACGAAGACGCTCTTCGATTTTACGAGATGTAATATATTTACCTTCGCGACCTGCAAATGGGCTGTTATTTACAAGGAATGTCATTTGTAGTGTTGGCTCATCAATACGTAATAATGGCAATGCCTCTTGATGTTCAACTGGACATACCGTTTCACCAACGTTAATGTCTTCCATACCAGAAACAGCTACTAGGTCTCCAGCTTTCGCTTCTTCAATTTCTTGACGTTTTAATCCGATGTAACCAAATAATTTCGTTACACGGAATTGTTTTACACTTCCATCAACTTTCATTAACGCAACTTGTTGTCCTACTTTCATTGTACCGCGGAATATACGTCCAACTCCGATACGACCAACATAATCATTGTAATCAAGAAGTGCTACTTGGAATTGAAGTGGCTCTTCACTATTATCAACTGGTGCTGGAATATGTTCAATAATTGTGTCAAACAATGATTTCATATTCTCTTCTTGATTTGCTGGGTTTGAATCTAAGCTTGCTGTTCCGTTCATTGCTGATGCAAATACAACAGGGAATTCTAACTGATCTTCGTTTGCCCCAAGTTCGATGAATAAATCAACTACTTCATCAACCACTTCGTCTGGACGAGCAAAGTCACGGTCAATTTTATTCACAACAACGATTGGAGTTAAATTTTGCTCAAGTGCTTTCTTTAAAACAAATCGTGTTTGTGGCATACAACCTTCATATGCATCAACAACAAGTAACACACCATCAACCATCTTCATAATACGCTCTACTTCACCACCGAAGTCAGCGTGTCCAGGTGTATCTAAAATATTAATTCGTTTATCTTCATAATGAATCGCTGTATTTTTTGCTAAAATAGTAATACCGCGTTCTCTTTCTAAATCATTCGAATCCATCGCACGTTCTTCAACGTGCTCATTTGCACGGAACGTCCCCGCTTGACGTAACAATTGGTCAACAAGTGTTGTTTTACCATGGTCAACGTGGGCGATAATTGCTATATTTCGTAAATCTTCTCGTCTTTTCAACATGTCCAACTCCTAGTGTCTTTTTAATCCTTCTCTATTATAAGAGCGAAGGGGTTGCAATAGCAATCAAAATAAAATCAAGAATGAAAATATAGTTGTATTCTCACTTTTGTGAAAGTACAATGAAATTGGAGGGTGAAATATATGGAACAAATTCAATATCGTTTTTTATTAACAGCTATCATTGGCGTTATTTTTATGATTGGTATTGGAATTATGATTGCTGAGAATAGCCCAATCGGTGTTATTATTTGTATTGTCGGTACGATTTTTACAATCGGATACGGATTTATAACAAAAAGAAAAATGCGTAAGCTACAATAACAACAAAAAGTAAGAAGCAATTTTCTATGCCTCTTACTTTTTTGTTTTTTCTCTGGATTTTATACACCTACTGTACATATTGTAGCATCTCTTCATACACACCTGGTCTTGCAACGAGAACGCTGCTCTTCTCAATAATTTGAAGCGACTCTCCAGTAAAAGTGGTTACTTTTCCTCCAACCTCTTCTACAATAATCTTCCCACCGCCAAAATCCCATGGAGACAAGCGCGGCGTCACATATGCATCTAATCGTCCTGTTGCTACATATACCATTTCAAGTGCTGCACAGCCATACGAACGTGTTCCTCTTGCTTTTTTTACAAGTTGTGCCATTTTCCTCATATCGAGACGAGGATTATCAGTAAGCCACGTAGCATTTACAGCAATAACTCCTAAAGATACTTCACTCGGCTGTAATGATGGGATTTTTATTTCATTATAAAATGCTCCAACACCCATTTTCGCATGATATAACTCATCATGAACTGGGTCATATACGAGACCAATTTTCCCAATACCATTCTCATATATGCCAATTGAAATTGCAAAATTTCGCTTTTGATGAACAAAATTCATCGTTCCATCAATTGGATCAATTAACCACAAAATCCCTTCCGTTGAAGCAAGCTCATCGCCATATCCTTCTTCTCCAAGAATATAGTGTTTAGGAAATGTCTCTTTAATTTTCCCAATAAAAAATTGTTCAATTTCTCGATCCATATTTGTTACTAAATCAGAGGCATTTGACTTCGTTTCAATAATAAGAGACTGCTTCATTGATGAAACAAGGTGCTGCCCCGCTTCTTTTATCCATTGTTTTGCGTATGCATCAATTTCTTCCCATACCTCTTGCATATTTAAACACTCCGATCTGTACAGTTCACAGAAAAAACGAACCCTTTATAAGGTTCGCACCAACTAATTTTTTATACATACACTATTATTACGCCTCCAACCGGATCATTTCAAGTCTTAACACTTCTAATTTTTTCATACACTCTTCTTTTTTCATGTCGTCTTTTTCCATCATTGCATCATATAGCGTTGCTAATTCATAATCTAATTCTAAACGTAACACCGGAATTCTCTTCTCCGCATCTGTTCTTTTTAATGCGTTAATTACCTGTCTCATATTCGTTTGCCTCCTCCCAATATTCGTTTGCCCTCGACTTTGAATTTACTCAATTTTCTGATTTTTTTGTTTTATACTATATTATGTGAGATAAATCATCTATGCAACTAATTTGCATTTTTATCTGAAATTTTTTTATAAGCGTCTTTTTTTATGAATTGTACAAGCTATGTTAGAATAAAAACAAACTAGGAGTTGGAGGAACAACCATGACATCAAAAACTTTCAAAGAAAAAGACTTCACTGTGTTTTCTGTGGATGGTCTAGAAGAAAGAATGGCTGCAATTAAAACGAACATTCATCCGAAGTTAGAAGCTCTCGGCGAACAAATTTCTCATTTCTTAACAAATGAAACTGGTGAACCTTTTTTCTATCATGTCGCGAAACATGCACGTCGTAAAGTCAATCCACCAAACGATACTTGGGTTGCATTTTCAACAAATAAACGCGGATATAAAATGCTACCACATTTTCAAATTGGACTATGGGGGACACATGCTTTTATATACTTTGGTTTAATTTATGAGTGCCCACAAAAAATGGAAGCGGCTCATGCCTTTTTAAAGCATTTAAATGATTTAAAAACAAATATACCAAATGATTTCGTTTGGTCCATTGACCATACTAAGCCTGATGTAAAATTACATAGCACTCTTCAACTAGAAAAGCTGCAAAAAATGATTGAGCGGTTAGGCACTGTTAAAAAAGCAGAATTATTAGTAGGAATTCACATTTCTCCAGAAGAATTTGAAAATCTTACTGATGAACAATTCATCCAAAAAATTGAAGCAACGATGCACTCACTCCTTCCTTTATATAAAATCTGTAATCGATAAAGCAAAACGGACAATATTTGTATTGTCCGTTTTTAGTTGTTATCCCATTATAACACTTCATTTTTTATTTTTCAAAAAATTTTTACAATTTAACGATATCTTCTTCTTGTAAATTTTTCGCCTTTTGAATTGTACGATAAATGGAATAACCACTCACTTCTTGGAATTCTTTGTCGATTTTCTTTTCTTCTGCTTTTTCTGGTACAATTTCTTTAAAATGACGATATAAACTCATCAGATTTTCTCTTTTCAACCCTTTTTCATGAGCTTGTTCAATCGCTTCATAAAATTTAATTACTGCAATCATTTCTTCTTTTGACCAATCATAACGAATTGGATATTGATATTCCATAATAACACCCCATCTATTCCAGCACACTCTAATTTGTTCTTCTTCATTATCATACGCGAGATAAAGTGAAACTTCCACCTGTATGCTTAGTCACTAATAGTTTTCTTTACCAATCCGAAATCTTATCAATACTATTTTTTCTTGAATCCAGCGAAAATAGCATCCGTTAATCAAGATATCTTTCACTCTTTCCGTCACTTATTTTGCTCAAGCTCCGTTCGTTGATACTCTATCCTTGAATTTTTATTAGCCCAGTGATTCATTTTTTACGCATAGCCCTGCCAACATAAAGAAACGATAATTACCATTATTATTTTTCTATACATCTTCTCTTATAGGTGATATAATGCTTTTGTTTTATAGAACACAAAGGGATACTTCAAATAGTAGTTAGAATTTCTCTTCTGCTATTGATTAGTGTAACAGGATAAACATAAAACAAAATTAATAAATATTAATAAAAAAAGAAGGGGTGTATACGTTGTCCCAATACGAAACACCATTGTTTACTGCTTTAATAGAGCACAGCAAGCGAAATCCAGTCCAATTTCATATTCCAGGTCATAAAAAAGGACAAGGAATGGATCCTGAATTCCGCGAATTTATTGGGCATAATGCATTATCAATTGATTTAATTAATATTGCACCGCTCGATGATTTACATCATCCAAAAGGTACCATTAAACAAGCTCAAGATTTAGCAGCAAAAGCTTTCGGCGCTGATCATACATTTTTTTCTGTCCAAGGAACCAGTGGAGCAATTATGACAATGGTGATGAGCGTTTGTGGTCCTGGAGATAAAATTCTTGTACCGCGTAATGTTCATAAGTCTGTTATGTCAGCAATTATTTTCTCAGGCGCAAAACCAATTTTTATTCATCCAGAAATTGATCCAACATTAGGAATTTCACACGGAATTACAATTCCTTCTGTAAAAAAAGCGCTTGAAGAACATCCTGATGCTAAAGGACTCCTTGTCATTAATCCAACATATTTTGGATTTGCAGCTGACTTAGAGCAAATTGTAAAATTAGTTCATTCATACAATATACCGGTACTAGTTGATGAAGCCCACGGTGTTCATATTCATTTTCACGACGAAATGCCAATGTCAGCAATGCAGGCTGGTGCCGATATGGCTGCAACAAGTGTTCACAAACTAGGCGGCTCATTAACACAAAGCTCTATTTTGAATGTAAAAGAAGGGCTTGTAAATGTAAAGCATGTTCAATCGATTATTAGTATGCTGACTACAACTTCTACATCTTATATTTTATTAGCTTCACTTGACGTTGCAAGAAAGCGTCTTGCAACAGAAGGACGTGAACTTATTACAAAAACTATTCAATTAGCAGAAGATGTTCGAAAACGCGTAAATGAAATTGAACTCCTCTACTGTCCTGGTAAAGAACTACTCGGAACAGATGCAACTTTTGATTATGATCCAACAAAGATTATCATTTCTGTAAAAGGATTAGGTATTACAGGACACGATGCTGAGTTATGGTTAAGAGAGCATTATAATATAGAGGTTGAGCTTTCCGATTTATATAACATTCTGTGTCTTGTTACACTTGGTGATACAGAAGATGAAACAAATTTACTAGTACAGGCTCTGCACGATTTATCAGCTACCTTTAAACATAGAGCAGAAAAAGGTGTTCAAGTGCAAGTAGATATCCCAGAAATCCCTGTGCTTGCGCTATCTCCACGCGATGCCTTTTATTCTGAAACAGAAGTTGTTCCTTTTGCAGAAGCTGCCGGTCGCATTATAGCCGATTTCGTTATGGTCTATCCACCAGGTATTCCAATTTTCACTCCTGGTGAAATTATTACAAAAGAAAATTTAGACTATATTCAAAAGAATTTAGAAGCAGGATTACCAGTACAAGGTCCTGAAGATATGACATTACAAACTTTACGTGTCATTAAAGAATATAAAGCAATTAGCGAATAACTCCCTTCCCACTTCATACTTTGGAGTGGGATTTTTCATTCACAAACATTCCTCTTCCAGCCTTCATATTCTTTTTCATATGCACCCTTTATTCGCCTATTCATACGATATAAAGTGAAACTTCCATGAGGCGAAAAGCCTGCCCAATCCAGCTCTTACGGATAGTTCTATCCTCGCAATCACTAAAAGCTCTAGTCCGTTCATATACGGGTCACATTAGCAGGTGAGAATCAATTAGACACATCTAGGTAGTAATTCCTCTAAATTTTAAGCTGAGAGCCTCACCGCTCTTTAATACAAAACCAAAAGAATGTAAACATATAGGTGGGATTTTATGATTGTAATTGGCCGTTCCATTGTGCATCCATATATAAAAAATGAAAGCGAACCTTTCTTTTCGGAAAAACAACAAATTTTAGAAATCATGACTGGAAACCAAGAAGTATACAATTTCCAATCATTACATGAGTTAAAGTTTGATATAAATATCCGTGTTCATATCATTACTTCTGCTTTAGAATTATTTAATAGCGGACTACAATTTCGGACATTTAGTCAATCTTACTGTAATCCTGAGTTTTGGGAAAGAACTCATTTAGGCGGTTTTCAACTTCGCCCTAATGTGTTACCTTCTTTTGCTATTCGCGATATTTTTCTAAACGGAAAAAAATATGGAACAGAATGTGCAACCGCAATGATTATTCTCTTTTATAAATCACTGCTAGCATTTTATGATGAAGAAACCTTTAATCGTTTATTTGCAAATCTTCACTTATATACATGGGACTATGATAAAGATTTGAAACTCATTACAAAAACAGGAGGAGAAGTTGTTCCTGGTGACCTTGTTTATTTTAAAAACCCACAAGTGAACCCAGCAACAATTGAATGGCAAGGAGAGAATGCGATTTATTTAGGAAATTTCTTTTTTTATGGGCACGGTGTCGGTGTAAAAACAGAAAGTCAAATTATTGAGGTACTCAATCAACGACGTATTCCTTTCGCTTTTTTAACAGCATATTTAACAGATTTTCTAACACGTATAGATAGTCGGATGATGAGTCAATTTGCCTCTACAAAGAAAATGCAAACAGAAATCGACCTCATTCCCATTCGAGATGATGCAATTATTGCAACAATTGGTCACACGACTTCAATCCACTAAAAAACGCCTGCACATGCAGGCGTTTCTTTATTTATTGGGCTTTAGTATGTTCTTTATGCTCACACTCACATTTAGAACCGCATTTTCCGTATAATACTGTTACTTTTTCATCCTCAAAATGCGCAATTGTGTTCTCACAAATTTGACATACGATAGTTCCCATTTTTTAATTCCCCCTAATATTGTAATTCCAAAGAATTTTTTGTAACCGCTTAACTTTCTGTCTTTATTTTAATATGTTATACTTTTTTCGTCAATAGTTTTAATTGTGACATATTAATTATTTTTTAATTTTATTAGTATGAAACATTTATAAATAATAAGCAGCCGTATATTTATTATTACGACTGCTTTTAAACAATTATTCCTCATATTCAGCATGTACAGAAGTAGGTGGCAATAGAAACTTAAAAAACTGTGCTAGATCCGTTGCTTCTTCACTCGTTTTAAGTTTAAAGACATCTTGTAAATGGTGCACATTTTCAATGTCATCCTGTCCAAGGAGAGTTGCTCGACCAGTCTGCATACAAACAACAAGAGGTTTACCAAAAAACATAGTTGTGTACACCACACCAAAATCATACCGTGTCTCATTTGTCATAAAACCAAGAAAGCGGACTTTTGTATTTTCATGTTCATCATATAATTTTTCAAACATTGTCCCTCTCCTTTCTTCTTGATTTATCCACAATGTATATATTAAACAAAAAAAGCAAGATCCCTTTTAATTGTCAAAAAATTTACAACAATGTTAAAATAGTAATATATTATGCCCTTAGGAGGTTTATTATGCAAGATGCATTCATTAAACTTGTCCCAAATTCAAAACAGCAATCTATTTCTCTAGACGATGTTAAACAACTATTTCATTACTATAAAACAATTACATCTCAAACAGGTCAACAACTCGGCTTTTCATACGCAAACACTGCCTTTCCATACGAAATGGTTGATACTTCAGATACAACACTCTGTTTGAAATCTAATCATGAACGCTATCATTCTATTTATGTAGGAATAGGAATTGAAAACGAACAATTTTTTATACAAATTACATTACCGTCTACTGCAACATTTGGAGATAAAGGAAAAGCTAATGAATTTTGCAGATTTTTAGCAAAGAAATTAGAAGGAGAATTACAGCTTTTTAATGGAAGAACAATGTACTTTTATAAACGTTAACTAAAAAAAAGCAGCTTACTCATAAAAAAGAGAACACTATTGGTAACAGTAAAAAAAATTGCCTCTTTTCTGGAGTGCAACATCATATGGGCAATAACATAAGCCAAATAAAAGAACACAAAAAAGAGCAGTACTTTGTAATGTAATTTATCGCGACTTGATAGCAATAACACAATGGAAAATCCGCTCCATATAATAAAATGAAACAAAGCAACGAAAGTCATTTTCATGTTGTTGCCTCCTTTCACACGTCCTATTGTATTACAATATATGGGCGCTAAAAGAAAACATTACATATATATGAGGAAACAGGTAGAAGAAGCAAAGTAGTTTATTTTTTAGCTAATTACCACATTTTTTATTTTGTATAGCAGTAATTTGGATGTATGTAATAATTACTAAAAAAGAAAGAAACTTACAATTTATTAAAAATTTCTTTACTAAATAAAACAACCGCCTCCTAATAGCTAGAGACGGTTGTTTTATTTTTCTTATATTATTTTACAATGTGAATTGGCATTCCAAGAGCAACTTCAGCTGCTTCCATTGTGATTTCACCTAATGTTGGGTGAGCATGAATTGTTTGAGCGATATCTTCCGCTGTCATTCCAGCTTCGATAGCTAAACCAATCTCAGAAATAATATCAGAAGCGCCTGCACCCGCAACTTGTGCACCTACAAGAAGACCATCTTCTTTACGAGTTACAAGTTGTACGAAGCCATCAGTGCTGTTTAATGATAATGCACGTCCGTTAGCAGCGAATGGGAATTTAGAAACTGCTACTGTCATTCCAGCTTCTTCTGCTTGTTTTTTCGTGTAACCAACAGATGCTAATTCTGGATCAGTAAAGCATACTGCTGGAATTCCGATGTAATCAATTGCTGATGCATGACCGCTAATTGCTTCAACAGCTACTTTACCTTCGTAAGAAGCTTTATGAGCTAATGGTGGTCCAGGAACGATATCACCAATTGCATAGATGTTTGGTACGTTTGTACGGCATTGCTCATCGATTTCGATGATACCGCGGTCAGTCATTTTAACTCCAACTTGCTCAAGACCGATTTCTTGAGTGTTTGGACGACGACCTACAGTTACTAATACATAATCAGCTTCAACAGTTTGTACTTCACCTTTTACTTCGAAGCTAACTGTTACACCGTTTTCAGTTTCTTCAACGCCTTTAGCCATAGCTTTTGTATGGATTGTTACGTTGCCTTTTTTCTGAAGAGCACGTTTTACAACTTGGCTCATTGCTTTTTCAAAACCAGCTAAAATTTCATCGCCAGCTTCTAATACAGTAACTTCTGTACCGAAGTTTGCATATGCAGTACCTAATTCCATACCGATGTAACCGCCACCGATTACAACAAGTTTTTTCGGAATTTCAGGTAAGCTTAAAGCACCAGTTGAGTTAAGTACGCGTTTAGAGTATTTGAATCCAGGAATTTCAATTGGTGTAGAACCTGTTGCAAGAACAGCATTTTTAAACGTATATGTTTGTGCTGCTTCTTCAGTCATTACGCGTAATGTGTTTGCATCTACGAAGTAAGCTTCACCACGAATGATTTCAACTTTGTTACCTTTTAGAAGGCCTTCTACACCACCAGTTAATTTCTTAACTACGCCGTTTTTCCATTCTTGAACTTTTGTGAAGTCAACTGTTACGTTTTCTGCAGTAATACCCATGTCATCAGAATGTTTTGCATTCTCATAACGATGACCTGCATTAATTAACGCTTTAGAAGGAATACATCCAACGTTTAAGCAAACACCACCAAGGTTAGCTTTTTCAATAATAGCTACTTTTTGTCCTAATTGTGCTGCACGAATTGCTGCAACATATCCACCAGGACCTGCACCAACAACGACTGTATCTAATTCAATTGGGAAATCTCCAACTACCATTGTTTATTACGCCTCCATTACTAATAATTGTGGGTCGTTTAATAGACGTTTAATTTGGTTTAATGCTTTCTGAGCTGTTGCACCGTCGATTAAGCGATGATCAAAGCTTAAAGATAATGCTAATACTGGAGCTGCAACGATTTCACCGTTTTTCACAACTGGTTTCTCAGCAATACGGCCGATACCTAGGATTGCTACTTCTGGGTGGTTAATAACTGGAGTGAACCATTGTCCACCTGCAGAACCAATGTTTGTAATCGTGCAAGAAGCACCTTTCATTTCTGCTGGAGCTAGACGACCGTCACGTGCTTTACCAGCAAGCTCATTGATCTCGTTAGAGATTGTGAAGATAGATTTACGATCTGTATCTTTAACAACTGGTACCAATAGACCTTTGTCTGTATCAGCTGCGATACCGATGTTGAAGTAATGTTTATGAACGATTTCTGAAGATGCATCATCTAAAGAAGTGTTCAACATTGGGTATTCGCGTAATGCAGATGTTAACGCTTTTACAACGTATGGAAGGTAAGTTAATTTAATACCTTTGTCAGCTGCTACAGCTTTGAACTTCTTACGGTGAGCAACAAGTTCTGTTACATCTACTTCGTCCATTAATGTTACGTGAGGAGCTGTATGTTTAGAGTTAACCATTGCTTTCGCAATCGCTTTACGAATACCGCTCATTTTCTCACGAGTTTCTGGGTATTCACCAGCTGGAATTGGTTGTGCTTTTGGTGCTTCTTCTTTCGCTGCTGGAGCTTCTGCCGCTACTGGAGCTTCAGTTGCTGCTACTGCCGCTTGTCCACCATTTGCAAATGCATCGATGTCAGCTTTTACAACACGACCGTTTTTACCAGTACCAGCTACTAGACGAATGTCTAGACCTTTTTCACGTGCATATTTACGAACTGATGGCATAGCAATTACACGCTCATTAACTACTTCTTCAGTTGCTGCTGGAGTAGTTGCCGCTGCTGGAGCTTCTTCTTTCACTTCTTCAGCTTTTGGAGCTTCGTCATGATCGTCACCTTTAAATTTAAGGTTTTCATAACCAGGAGCGTCAAATTTAACAAGAACATCTCCTACTACTGCTACTGTACCTTCTTCTACAAGAATGTCAAGTACTTTACCCTTAACTGGAGAAGGAATTTCTACAACTGCTTTATCATTTTGTACTTCAAGAAGTACATCGTCTTCGTTTACTTCATCGCCTGGTTTAATAAACCATTTTACGATTTCACCTTCGTGGATACCTTCACCGATATCTGGTAGTTTAAATTCAAATGCCACGGAATTCATCCTCCTGATTCATATCATTATTATTAGATTGTGCAAAAGAAATCAGCAAGTGTTGATTTCCTTTGCACATAAAATTCAAATTAGAAATTCATTACTTTGTTTACAGCTTCAACAATATCTTTATGATTTGGTAACCATACGCTCTCTGCTTGAGAGAATGGGAATACTGTATCAGCAGCTGCAACACGTACAACTGGAGCTTCTAAGTTTAAGATTGCACGGTCATTGATTTCTGCTACAACGTTAGCTGCAATACCTGCTTGTTTTTGAGCTTCTTGAACTACAACAACGCGGCCTGTTTTTTGGGCAGAAGCAATAATTGTTTCGATATCTAATGGTTGAACTGTACGTAAGTCAACAACCTCTAAAGAGATGCCTTCTTTTTCTAGTTCTTCAGCAGCTTTTAATGCAGCATGTACCATTGCACCATATGTGATAATAGATACATCTGTACCTTCACGTTTTACATCAGCTTTACCAAGTTCAATTGTGTATTCGCCTTCTGGTACGTCTTGACGGAAAGAACGGTATAATTTCATGTGCTCTAAGTAAACAACTGGATCGTTATCACGAATTGCAGAAATTAAAAGACCTTTCGCATCGTATGGAGTAGATGGAATAACAACTTTTATACCTGGTTGTTGTGTCATTAATCCTTCTAAGCTATCAGCATGTAATTCTGGTGTATGAACACCACCGCCGAATGGAGAACGAATTGTAACTGGAGCAGTCCAACGTCCACCAGAACGGTAACGCATACGAGCCATTTGACCAGAGATTGAATCAATTACTTCGAAAACGAAACCGAAGAATTGAATTTCAGGAACTGGACGGAAGCCTTCTAATGCTAAACCGATTGCAAGTCCGCCGATACCAGACTCTGCAAGTGGAGTATCCATTACACGGCCTTCACCAAACTCAGCTTGTAGCCCTTCAGTAGCACGGAATACACCGCCGTTTACACCAACGTCTTCACCAAACACAAGTACGTTAGGATCGTTTTTCATTTCAACGCGTAAAGCATCAGTGATTGCTTGAATCATTGTCATTTGAGCCATGGCTTACTTCGACTCCTTTTCTTTATAAATTTCATATTGTTCAGCTAAGTTGTAAGGCATTTTTTCGTACATGATTTCCATTAAATCAGTTACTTTTTGTTTTGGAGCTTGGTCAGCTTTCGCAATCGCTTCTTTAATGTCTTCTTTAGCTTGTTCGATTACTTTTTCTTCTTCTTCTTGAGACCAAATGCCTTTGTTTTCTAAGAATGCACGGAAACGTACGATTGGATCTTTTTGTTCCCATTCATTTTCGATATCTTTTGTACGATAACGAGTTGGATCATCACCAGCCATTGTATGTGGACCGTAACGGAATGTTAAAGTTTCAATTAAAGTAGGACCTTCACCATTTACTGCGCGCTCACGAGCAAAAGCAGTTGCTGCATATACAGCTAATGGATCCATACCGTCTACTTGAATTCCGTAAATACCAGCTGCAACTGCTTTTTGTGCTACAGTTTTTGCTGCAGATTGTTTTTCTACTGGAGTAGAAATTGCATAACGGTTGTTTTGAACAACGAAGATTGCTGGAGCTTTAAATGCACCTGCAAAGTTCATACCTTCGTAGAAGTCACCTTGAGACGCACCACCGTCACCAGTGTAAGTAATTGCAACAGATTTTTTACCACGAAGTTTCATACCTAATGCAACACCAGCCGTTTGGATGATTTGTGCACCGATAATGATTTGTGGAGAAAGTGCATTTACATCCGCAGGCATTTGGTTACCCATGAAATGTCCACGAGAGAATAGGAATGCTTGATATAATGGTAAGCCGTGCCATACTAATTGTGGAACATCACGGTATCCTGGTAAGATGAAGTCTTCTTTTTCAAGAGCAAAATGACTTGCTAATTGAGAAGCTTCTTGTCCAGCTGTTGGCGCATAGAAACCTAAGCGACCTTGACGGTTTAAAGAAATAGAACGTTGATCTAATACGCGAGTATATACCATACGACGCATTAATTCTTTTAATTGCTCATCAGTTAATTCTGGCATAGCTGCTTCATTCACAACTTCGCCTTTTTCATTTAAAATTTGTAATGTTTCAAATTGAGCTGCGATAGCTTTCATTTGCTCATCAACATTAAATAGGGTCTTTTTTGTTTTAGTACCCATTCCGTTCACCTCTTCCTCTCTTGAACCATATTCTTAAACGCTTTCACTAGCATCTCACTTTGATGAAAGCATAAGTTTGAAAACTGACGCATCATTCGTCAGTTATTGAATAATTTGTGTACCTAACAATCTGTACTAATGTTTTCATTTAAACAAATTAATACAATCTTGATCACGTTTTTTAGTTTACAACTATTCTAATCACGATGTCAATCACTTTGATTTCGATTTTTTTCGAAGGTTAGAGAGATTTTCTCAACAAATACAAGTTTTCAAAATACTATCTGTATTAGTGGGCAAAAACCTCCTGTTATATTATTCCCTTTTCGTACATATTTTGCTCATAGAATAATATGTAAACGTTTCATGTCCTTCTTATCTTTTGTCCCATCCTAATAAAAATATGCAGCATCTTCCTTCTTTTTAGGCAAATAACTATACACTTCCCTCCTTTATTCCATACATTATACTAACCGCAGCATTCGCGGAAATGGTAAAGGAGGTCACAACATGTACGGATACACTTTTTGTTACCCCTCAACTTGCGCATATCCTTCGTATGGCTATGGTGGTGGTTGCGGCGGCTTTGGACACGGCTTTGCTATAATCGTTGTATTATTTATTCTCTTAATTATCGTCGGTGCTGCCTGCATCTGTTAATGTAAAATGAAACAACTATAAAAGAACAAGGCGTTTGTTCGTCTTGTTCTTTGCCATGACTTTTTTCATAACCTTTGGTAGACTAAAAATGAAAGGAGGGATTATATATGCTTACAATGAATGATGTAATTCGTGAAGGAAATCCCATTTTACGAGCAGTGGCTGAAGAAATAGCTCTACCTGCAAGCGAAGAAGATGTTCATATATTACGAAAGATGATCGAATTTGTGATTAACAGTCAAAATCCAGAAATGGTTGAAAAATATAATTTACGCCCTGGAATTGGTTTAGCCGCACCGCAAATCGGTGTTTCTAAAAGAATGATTGCTGTCCATGTCACAGATCGAGATGGCACGTTATATAGCTACGCTTTATTTAATCCTAAAATTATTAGCCACTCTGTTGAACGTACATACATATCAGGGGGCGAAGGATGTCTGTCCGTAGACCGTGAAGTCCCTGGCTATGTACCTCGTTACACTCGTATCACTGTAAAAGGAACGACAGTAGATGGCGGAGAAGTCAAACTACGTTTAAAAGGATTACCAGCAATTGTATTCCAACATGAGATTGATCACTTAAATGGTGTTATGTTTTATGACCATATTAATAAAGATAATCCATTTATGCTTCCAGAAAATGCAGCACCTTTAGAAAGATAAAACGAACTTTTCACGACGTGAAAATAATAAGATAAAAAGAGTCAGTTTTC
>NZ_JBALLY010000071.1:0-58424 GCF_036963045.1 Bacillus sp. JJ864
AGTGGACTCGTCTTTTTTTGTTTTTTACCCTGTAAAAACTGAATTGAAAATTTTTACTGGTGGAAGTTTCATTTTATAATTAGGAAACTTTATATTCCTTATTCATAAAATAAAGAACAGCTGATTAAACGTGAGAAAATATGGATAGGATAGAGAAGAAAGCAAAAGAGTTGCAAAATTTTTTAATACGTATATAATTAAAGTCAAAGATAGTCAAAGTCAATAAAGGTGGAGGATAAATGAGAAATATATCTGATATTATTGAACAATATCTAAAGCAAGTTATTGACTTAAGTAATAATAGTGCAATTGAAATTAAAAGAAGCGAAATTGCTGATAAGTTTGATTGCGTTCCATCTCAGATTAACTACGTTATTAATACTCGTTTTACGCTAGAAAGAGGATTTGTAGTGGAAAGTAAACGAGGTGGCGGGGGTTACATTCGCATTATAAAAGTCAAATTGCATGATGATATAGACATTATTGATCAAATGTTACAAATGATTCAGTATAGTATTGCTCAGTCAAGCGCCGAGAATATAATAAGGCGTTTAGCTGAAGAAGGCATTGTTACAACTAGGGAAGCGAAGCTCATGTTTAGTGTGTTAGATCGATCTGTATTACTAACAGACTTACCACTTCGAGATGAATTGCGAGCACGTATGCTTCGAGCGATGCTTAGAACACTGAAATATAAGTAAAACTTCTTTTAGGAATGATCTATCTTCTAAAGGTTAGTTGAACGGATAAGGTTATAAATTCATAATTCGTTCCTATTGTAAAGGTGGGGAAATACGTTGATTTGTCAAAACTGTAATTCACGATCAGCAACGCTACATTTTACAAAAGTAATGAATGGAGAAAAGACGGAGATTCATCTTTGCGAGCGGTGTGCACAAGAAAATGGATATACGTCTTTCTTTCAATCAAACAAATCTAGTTTTTCATTTCATAATTTATTAGCAGGTTTACTACATGTTGAACAACCTACCCTTGAGAAAGAAACGAATGGCCTTTCGAATACAGATCCGTTGCAATGTTCGAAATGTAATATGGCATATTCACAATTTGCAAAGATCGGTAGATTTGGTTGCTCTTCTTGTTATGAAACATTTAAAGAACAATTACAGCCGATGCTAAAGCGGCTTCATGGCGGGCATACGAGTCACAATGGGAAATTTCCTAACCGTATAGGAGGAAATATTCATCTAAAAAAAGAATTAGATGAGTTAAAACAAAAATTGCAGGAATGCATACAACAAGAAGAGTTTGAACAGGCTGCAGAATTACGTGATAAAATTCGCAGCTTAGAAAATCAGCTTCGTGAGCATAGAGAGGGGGAATAGTTCTATGTCACTCGATCGTATTATGAACGAAGCAATTAGCCCGTGGATGAGGGAAGATGGTCCTGATTCCGATATTGTTTTAAGCAGTCGTATTCGATTGGCTCGGAATTTACGAGATTACAAGTTCCCGACTATGTTAACAAATGAAGAAGCGGAGCAAATGATTAAGGTATTTCAAGAAAGGTTTGCTAATCAAACGGTCGAACCTTTTGGGATATTTGAACTTTTACAAATGAATAGCATTCAGCCGTTGCAGCGCAGAGTATTAGTAGAAAAGCACCTTGTAAGTCCAGATTTAGTGGGAACAGAATATGGTGCTTGTTTATTATCTGAGAATGAACAAGTAAGCATTATGCTTAATGAAGAAGATCATATTCGAATTCAATGTTTATTTCCAGGATTACAGTTATCCGAAGCGCTGCATAGTGCAAATCGAATTGATGATTGGATAGAAAGTCAGGTTGAATACGCATTTGATGAACAAGTTGGTTATTTAACGAGTTGTCCTACAAATATAGGAACGGGTTTACGAGCTTCAGTGATGATACATTTGCCTGCTCTCGTTTTAACAGGACAAATGAATCGTATTGTTCAAGCAATTAATCAACTTGGTTTAGTGGTAAGAGGGATATATGGTGAAGGTAGTGAAGCGTTAGGAAATATATTTCAACTTTCGAATCAAATGACATTAGGAAAATCTGAAGAAGATATTGTAGAAGATTTAAAAAGTGTTGTTCAGCAACTTATTCAACAAGAGCGAACAGCGAGGGAATCTATCATGAAAAACTCAAACGTAGAGCTTGAGGATAAGGTATATCGTTCTTATGGTGTATTGGCAAATAGCCGTTTAATTGAATCTGCTGAGGCTGCAACATGTTTATCGGATGTGCGACTTGGCATTGATCTTGGATATATCGAAAGTATATCCAGAAATATTTTAACAGAATTAATGGTACTTACACAGCCGGGAATTTTGCAGCAATATGCTGGTGGTCCACTGCAGCCTGATGAAAGAGATTACCGCAGAGCAGCACTTATTCGTGAAAGATTACAAATTGAACAAAATCGAGCGAAGTAGGAGTGTGATTTATATGATGTTTGGAAGATTCACAGAGCGAGCACAAAAAGTATTAGCATTATCCCAAGAAGAAGCAATTCGCATTGGTCATAATAATATTGGTACAGAGCATATTTTACTCGGTCTTGTACGAGAAGGAGAAGGAATTGCTGCGAAAGCATTGGTTGCACTTGGATTAAGCCCGGAGAAAGTTCAAAAAGAAGTAGAGGCGCTAATTGGGCGTGGTACGGAGATGTCTCAAACAGTTCACTATACGCCACGTGCAAAAAAAGTGATAGAGTTGTCCATGGATGAAGCTCGTAAACTAGGTCATTCTTACGTGGGAACGGAGCATATTTTACTTGGTCTTATTCGTGAAGGAGAAGGGGTTGCAGCCCGTGTTTTAAACAATTTAGGTGTAAGTTTAAATAAAGCACGTCAACAAGTACTGCAGCTTCTTGGTAGTAATGAGACAGCGTCGGGCCATCAAGGTGGTGGTTCTGCTAATGCAAGTACACCGACACTTGATAGTTTAGCTCGCGATTTAACAGCTGTAGCTCGTGAAGGGCGTTTAGATCCAGTGATTGGCCGCAGCAAAGAGATTCAACGTGTAATTGAAGTGTTAAGTAGAAGAACAAAAAATAATCCTGTATTAATCGGAGAACCTGGTGTTGGTAAAACTGCGATTGCTGAAGGATTAGCACAACAAATTATAAACAATGAAGTTCCAGAAACTTTACGTGATAAGCGTGTTATGACATTAGATATGGGGACTGTAGTTGCCGGTACGAAATATCGCGGTGAGTTTGAAGACCGCTTAAAGAAAGTCATGGATGAAATTCGTCAAGCGGGTAATATTATTTTATTCATAGATGAGCTTCATACATTAATAGGTGCGGGTGGTGCAGAAGGAGCAATTGATGCATCCAATATTTTAAAACCATCATTAGCACGCGGGGAACTGCAATGTATTGGAGCAACAACGCTAGATGAGTATCGTAAATATATTGAAAAAGATGCGGCATTAGAGCGACGTTTTCAACCAATCCAGGTGGATGAACCAAGTCTAGAAGAATCAATCCAAATTTTAAAAGGATTACGTGACCGTTATGAAGCGCATCATCGCGTTTCTATCTCAGATGATGCGATTAATGCCGCTGTAAAATTATCTGATCGATACATTACAGATCGTTTCCTACCTGATAAAGCAATTGATCTAATTGATGAGGCAGCTTCAAAGGTTCGTTTACGTTCTTATACAACACCACCAAACTTAAAAGAGCTTGAATTGAAACTAGAAGAGGTAAGAAAAGAAAAAGATGCAGCAGTGCAAAGTCAGGAATTTGAAAAAGCAGCTTCTTTACGTGATATGGAACAACGTCTACGTGAGAAATTAGAGGATACGAAGCGTCAATGGAAAGAGCAGCAAGGTAAAGAGAACTCAGAAGTAACAGTAGAAGATATTGCAAATGTTGTTTCAACATGGACGCGAATTCCGGTTTCAAAGCTAGCTCAAACAGAAACAGACAAATTATTGAACTTAGAAAATATTTTACATGATCGTTTAATCGGACAGGATGAAGCTGTAGTTGCAGTTGCAAAAGCAGTACGCCGTGCAAGAGCAGGTTTAAAAGATCCAAAACGTCCAATCGGTTCTTTTATTTTCTTAGGACCAACTGGTGTTGGTAAAACAGAACTTGCACGTGCATTAGCGGAATCTATGTTTGGTGATGAGGATGCAATGATTCGTATTGACATGTCGGAGTACATGGAGAAACACTCTACTTCTCGTTTAGTGGGTTCCCCTCCAGGATATGTTGGATATGAAGAAGGTGGCCAGCTAACAGAAAAGGTTCGTAGAAAACCATACTCTGTTGTTTTACTTGACGAGGTAGAAAAAGCACATCCAGATGTATTCAATATTTTACTGCAAGTACTAGAAGATGGTCGTTTAACTGATTCAAAAGGCCGTACAGTCGATTTCCGTAATACAATTGTGATTATGACTTCCAACGTCGGTGCAGATGCATTAAAACGAAATAAACATCTTGGATTTAATGTACAAGATGAAAGTCGTGATTATGCAGATATGAAGGGTAAAGTAATGGAAGAGTTGAAAAAAGCATTCCGCCCTGAGTTCTTAAACCGTATTGATGAAATTATTGTGTTCCATACATTAGAGAAGAAACATATTAAAGAAATTGTTACTCTTATGGTAGAACAGTTAGTTAAACGTTTAAAAGAACAAGAGATTGATTTAGAGTTAACAGATGCTGCGATTGAAGCGATTGCTGATAAAGGATTTGATCCGGAGTATGGTGCACGTCCACTACGTCGTGCGATTCAAAAACATGTTGAAGATCGATTATCGGAAGAACTTCTTAAAGGAGTTGTTGAGAAAGGTCAAAAAGTTGTTTTTGATACAGAAGGGGAAACATTTGTCATTCGCAGTGCAGAAAAGGTAAAATAAGCATAGACAAACAAAAGGGGGCTAAACAATAGCCCTCTTTCTTGTACAAGAAAGAAATACTTTTGTTACACATGAAAGTGAAGTGTAAAAAACGATGGCTAAAAAGAAAACAAAATTTATATGTCAAGAATGTGGTTATCAGTCGCCGAAGTACATGGGAAGGTGTCCAGGATGTGGACAGTGGAATACCCTAGTCGAGGAGATGGAACCAGTTGTATCATCACGTCGAATTAATTATGCAAATGCAATTCAAACTGAAGTAACGAAGCCTCGTCGTTTGAAAGAAGTGGAAACGAAAACAGAAGCGCGTATTGAAACGAAATTTCAAGAATTTAACCGGGTTCTTGGAGGAGGAATTGTAGATGGTTCTCTCGTACTTATAGGGGGGGATCCTGGTATTGGGAAATCTACATTGCTGTTGCAAATATCATCACAACTAGCAGATCTTGCCTATGATGTCTTATATATATCGGGTGAAGAATCTGCAAAACAAATTAAACTTCGGGCAGATCGCCTTCATGTAAATGGAGATAATTTATTTGTTGTGTCAGAAACAGATTTACAACGAATCGCAGTATATATAGATGAAATGAATCCGTCATTTGTTGTAATTGATTCTATTCAAACGATTCATTTACCGGAAGTAACTTCAGCACCGGGAAGTGTCGCACAAGTACGCGAATGTACAGCGGAATTGATGAAGCTTGCGAAAACAAAAGGAATTCCTATTTTTATTGTAGGGCATGTAACCAAAGAAGGAGCAATTGCCGGTCCTCGTATGTTAGAACATATGGTGGATGCTGTTCTTTATTTTGAAGGGGATCGTCATCATACATATCGAATTTTACGAGCAGTAAAAAATCGTTTCGGTTCAACCAATGAGATGGGGATTTTTGAAATGAAGGAGCTTGGTCTTTCGGAAGTGTTAAATCCTTCTGAAATCTTTCTAGAAGAAAGACCTGTGGGTGTTGCGGGTTCAACGGTTGTTGCCTCTATGGAAGGGACAAGACCTGTTTTAGTAGAAATACAAGCATTAATTTCTCCTACAAGTTTCGGGAATCCAAGAAGAATGGCAACGGGAGTTGATCATAATCGTGTCTCTCTTATTATGGCAGTGCTAGAAAAAAGAGCAGGGTTATTGCTCCAAAACCAAGATGCTTATTTAAAAGTTGCTGGAGGAATCAAGTTGGATGAACCTGCAGTGGATTTGGCAGTTGCGATAAGCATTGCATCAAGTTTTCGTGATAAAACGACTTCCCCAGGCGACGCTGTTATTGGTGAAGTTGGCTTAACTGGAGAAGTTCGCCGTGTCTCTCGTATTGAACAGCGTGTACAAGAAGCGGCAAAATTAGGGTTTCAACGTGTAATTATCCCGAGGAAAAATTTAGGTGGATGGACGATTCCGGAAGGGATTGAAGTAGTTGGCGTATCAAATATAGGAGAGGCTCTTCGATTTGCACTAGGAGGATAAGATATGGAAGAACACAAGCAACGTTCTAAAAGTATTATTAATATTTTGCAGCTTGTTGCACCGGGGACACCGCTAAGAGAAGGAATTGATAATGTGCTTCGCGCACAAACGGGTGGGCTTATTGTACTCGGATACAACGAACAAATTAAAAGTATTGTTGATGGAGGATTTCATATTAATTGTGCCTTTTCTCCTGCTAGTCTATACGAACTAGCAAAAATGGATGGAGCTCTGATTTTAAATGAAACGGGGAGTAAAATCTTAATTGCGAATGGACAGTTAGTTCCAGATCCAACTATTGACTCTATTGAAACAGGTATGCGCCACCGAACAGCAGAGCGAGTGGCGAAGCAAACAAATAGTCTTGTTGTTGCTATTTCACAAAGACGAAACGTAATTACTTTATACCAAGGGAATTTACGTTACACATTAAAAGATATTGGGGTTATTTTAACAAAAGCAAATCAAGCAATTCAAACATTAGAAAAGTATAAGGCTGTATGGAATGAAGGAATAACAAACCTTGGTATTTTGGAATTTGAAGAAGTCGTTACGATGTCTGAAGTTGTACATGTATTGCATAGCGTTGAAATGATGCTGCGTATTAAAAATGAAATCTTTAGTTACATTCATGAGTTAGGAACAGAAGGAAGACTTATTCGTTTGCAGTTAACAGAATTGATTGCTGACGTAGAAGCAGAAGCTGCACTATTAATTAAAGACTATTATCATGAAAAAACACAGGATCATTATCAAATTTTAAAAAAATTACAAGAGCTTGCAAATGCCCAACTTCTAGAAGACAGCGATTTAGTAAAACTACTTGGATATTCTGGACAAACGAAACTAGAAGAAAGCATTACACCGCGAGGGTATCGAATTGCAAGTAAAATTTCTAGAGTTCCACCTCTTATTATCGAAAACCTAATTAATCGTTTTAAGAATTTACAAGGAATTTGCCGTGCAACAATTGCAGATTTGGATGATGTGGAAGGAATTGGAGAAGTGCGGGCGAAAAAGATACGAGAGGGTTTAAAACGAATTCAAGAACACTTGTATATGAGCAGACACAATTAAGAATATTACATTGATTTCATAATATAACGACACTCAAAGATTTTTTATATATGATATGATATATTGGTAAATAAAACGAATCATGAAAAAACACGTCCACTTTTGCACTCGACGTTTTGAGTGGCGAAGTAATGGTTAATAATGAGTAGGAGGTGGTTGAATGTTAAAACGAATCGTACAGCTTTTCTTTTTAGTTATTGGAGGAGCGTTAGGGATTTTTCTTATTCCAAAAGTGATTGATATGTTGGGTATAGGTGCAGTACCTTGGCTTGAAGGTTCTTATATTCGTGCAATTATTGGTGCAATCATTTTATTTTTAACAACATTTTGGCTTGTAGATTATATTGTTCAGCTTATTAAACATATTGAGGAAGCGCTTGTAAAAGCACCTGTTACAGATGTTTTATTTGGAACATTAGGATTAATTTCAGGGCTAATTGTTGCGTATTTGATCTTGATTCCGATTCGCGAAATTACCATTCAAGTCATTAGTACAGTATTGCAAATCTTTTTCACAATATTACTTGGTTACTTAGGATTCCAAGTAGGGTTTAAAAAGAGAAATGAATTGTTAGGATTATTTACATTACCGCAACGCGGAGGAAAGAAAAAAAATACGAGCAATGAAAATGAGGAAGTAGAAAAGTCAACTTCTGATTGGAAAATACTAGATACAAGTGTTATTATTGATGGTCGTATTGCGGACATTTGCCAAACAAAATTTTTGGAAGGAACAATTGTCATTCCGCAATTTGTGTTAGAAGAATTACAACATATCGCTGATTCTTCGGATGCATTAAAGCGTAATCGCGGACGAAGAGGTTTGGATATTTTAAATCGTATTCAAAAAGAGTTACCTATCCCAGTAGAAATTTATGAAGGTGATTTCGAAGACATTCAGGAAGTCGATAGTAAGCTTGTGAAACTAGCAAAATTGACTGGCGGAACTGTTGTTACAAATGATTTTAACTTAAATAAAGTTTCTGAATTGCAAGGTGTGACGGTTTTAAACATTAATGATTTAGCAAATGCCATTAAGCCAGTTGTACTTCCAGGTGAAGAGTTAAGGGTATATGTCGTGAAAGATGGGAAAGAGCAAAATCAAGGTGTTGCTTATTTAGATGATGGTACAATGATCGTTGTCGAAGATGGTAGAGAGCATGTTGGTTCTCAACTTGATGTACTTGTTACAAGTGTATTGCAAACATCTGCAGGCCGTATGATCTTTGCAAAGCGTAAATTGTTAGAGAAAGCGTTATAAGTAGAGGGCTAAGGCGATGTATACATTAATTATTCCAGCAGCAGGACAAGGTAAGCGTATGGGCGCGGGGAAAAATAAGTTGTTTTTGCAGCTTAATGATGCTCCTATTATTATTCATACATTACGGGCTTTTGAAAAAGATGAACAATGTAGACAGATTATTTTAGCGATTAATGAGAGAGAGCGTTCTTATTTCGAAGAACTTTTTCAAACTTATCATATTCAAAAAGATATCCAATTTGTTCAAGGTGGGAATGAGCGCCAGGATAGTGTATATAATGCTCTTATGTATGTAAGAGAAGGAGAGTATGTACTTGTCCACGACGGGGCGCGTCCGTTTGTAACGAAAAAGATGATTGAAGATGTATTGCAAATGGCGAAAGAAAAAGGTGCTTCTATTTGTGCTGTACCTGTGAAAGATACAATTAAAAAAGTGATGCATGATGCTGTTGTTGAAACAGTAGAACGTTCCCAATTGCGAGCGGTTCAAACACCGCAAGGGTTTCATGTTCCTATTTTGTTGGGGGCGCATGAGGGTGCAAAACAGGCGGGTTTTCTTGGGACTGACGATGCCAGCTTGGTAGAGCGTCTTTCTAAAGAGGTAGGAGTTGTAGAAGGCAGCTATTACAATATTAAGGTGACAACACCTGAAGATTTAGTGATTGCTGAAAGCTTCTTGCGAGTTTTGCAAATACAGTAACGATGTTATAATGGAAAAGCTCGGTAGCTACCGAGCTTTTCTTTGTATAGAGTGGAAAAATTGGCGCGCGGACCTTTATATGTCCGTGCGAGTAATATAATGTGAAGCTGTTCATAAATAGCGGGATAAAGTGAAAATTCCATCAGTGGAGGGGTTATCCCCACTGATGGTTAGTTGAACCAATCGGGCTCTTACGGGCAGTTATCTCCCACCTATCTTCTTTGTTTTTTCAGAATCTTGAGGTGGGGGTCTTACTGCCCGTTAGAGCGGGATAAAATTTATTAGCGTAGTTTGAGGAGGAATTGGAAATGTTTCGAATTGGACAAGGTTTTGATGTGCATGCATTTGCAGAAGGAAGACCATTAATTATTGGCGGGATTACAATTCCATATGAGAAAGGGTTACTTGGACACTCTGATGCTGATGTTCTTTTACATACAATTGCAGATGCTTGTTTAGGAGCAATTGCTGCGGGAGATATCGGCAAGCACTTTCCAGATACAGATCCTGCATTTAAGGATGCGGATTCAGCTGTGCTTTTGCAAAAGGTATGGGAGTTTGTTACAGAGCAAGGATATGTACTTGGAAATCTAGATTGTACAATTATTGCTCAAAAGCCAAAAATGGCACCACACATTGAAAGTATGCGTGTGAGAATTAGTGAGCTGCTGCAAACAGACATCAAGAATGTGAATGTAAAAGCGACGACGACAGAAAAATTAGGTTTTACAGGACGAGAAGAAGGAATAGCTTCACAGGCTATTGTATTTTTGCAGAAAAAATAGTTGTTTTTAATTCGTAAGATGGATAATCATAATTTTTTGGTGTACAATTAAGGAATCTGTTGACATTAAGAATGGAAGGTGTACCAATTATGGAAAAGCAAGTGAGAGTGCGCTATGCGCCAAGTCCAACAGGACACTTACATATCGGAAATGCACGTACGGCATTATTTAACTATTTATTCGCTCGTAGTCAAAACGGAAAATTTATTATCCGTATTGAAGATACAGACATAAAGCGTAATATTGCTGGCGGCGAAGAAAGCCAATTAACGTACTTAAAATGGCTTGGCATGGACTGGGATGAAAGCGTCGATGTTGGTGGTGAATACGGTCCGTACCGTCAAATGGAGCGTTTAGATATTTATAAAAATTTATATGAAGATTTACTTGAGCGTGGTTTAGCTTATAAATGCTATATGACAGAAGAAGAATTAGAAGCAGAACGTGAAGGGCAAATCGCTCGTGGTGAAACACCTCGTTATGCAGGTAATCACCGTGAACTAACAGAAGAACAAGTAAAACAATTCGAGGAAGAAGGACGCATTCCGAGTATTCGTTTCCGTGTACCTGAAAACCGTGAATATGTTTTTAATGATATTGTAAAAGGTGAAGTATCCTTTAACTCAAATGACTTCGGTGACTTTGTTATCGTGAAGAAAGATGGTATTCCAACTTATAACTTTGCGGTAGCGGCAGACGATCATTTTATGGAAATCTCGCACGTTCTTCGTGGTGATGACCATATTTCGAATACACCAAAACAAATGATGATTTATGAAGCATTTGGTTGGGATGTACCGCAATTTGGTCATATGACGTTAATCGTAAATGAAAGCCGTAAAAAATTAAGTAAACGCGACGAATCAATTATTCAATTTATTGAACAATATGAAGCGCTAGGATATCTTCCAGAAGCAATTTTTAACTTTATCGCATTATTAGGTTGGTCACCAGTAGGGGAAGAGGAAGTCTTCTCTAAAGATGAGTTTATTGAAATGTTCGATGCAGCTCGTTTATCGAAATCACCAGCAGTATTCGATTCGCAAAAATTAAAATGGATGAACAACCAATATATGAAAAAGCAAGACTTAGATCGCGTTGTCGAATTAAGCTTACCACATTTAGTGAAAGCTGGCCGTGTAAGTGAAAATCCAAGTGAACAAGAATTAGCTTGGATTCGTGATGTGATTGCTCTATATCATGATCAAATGAGTTTCGGTGCTGAGATTGTTGAGCTATCCGATATGTTCTTTAAAGATCATGTAGATTACGAAGAAGAAGGACAAGAGGTACTGAAAGGCGAACAAGTACCAGAAGTTCTTCGCGTATTTGCAGCAGAGTTAGAAGCGTTAGAAGAAGTAGAACCTGCAACAGTTAAAGCGGCAATTAAAGCTGTTCAAAAGCAAACTGGTCAAAAAGGAAAAGGCTTGTTCATGCCAATTCGTGTTGCAACGACTGGCCAAACACACGGACCAGAGCTTCCAAATGCAATTGCGCTTCTTGGAAAAGAAAAAGTTTTAAATCGTGTTCGTAAAGTAATTGGTTAACATTTTACGAATTTAGAAATATAATAAAAATACTCCAAAATGAAATAAACAAAAGCGACGAGAAGGAGAAGTAGAAAATCATGCTTTTCACAGAGAAAACCACCATTTGGCTGGAAGTGGTTTAAAAGCGGATTTTTGAAGTGCCCCTTTGAGTCTTCTGCTGAACAACGAATGTACTTCGAGATAAAGTAAGCAGAAGCGGTATAAACCGTTATCATGTTTGAGTTTGAGGTCTTTTTAGGCCTAAACAGAGTGGAACCGCGCTAGTAAGGCGTCTCTGTCTATAGACAGAGACGCCTTTTTCTATACATTAAAGGTATGGGGGAAGTTTCACTTTAAACAAAAAGGGGGAACAACGATGTTTAAGAGGCTTCTGGAGGATATTGAAGTCGTCTTTGAACAGGATCCAGCAGCGAGAAGTTATATCGAAGTGATTTTAACTTACTCTGGATTGCACGCAATTTGGGCACATCGTATTGCACACGCCTTTTATAAACGGAACTTTTTCTTTTTTGCACGTGCTATCTCGCAAATGAGTCGTTTTTTTACAGGTATTGAAATTCACCCAGGAGCAACGATTGGTCGTAAATTTTTTATCGAT
The DNA here is from genome assembly GCF_036963045.1 of Bacillus sp. JJ864. Taxonomy (NCBI): domain Bacteria; kingdom Bacillati; phylum Bacillota; class Bacilli; order Caryophanales; family Bacillaceae; genus Bacillus; species Bacillus sp. JJ864. The sequence continues at coordinate 12,316 of NZ_JBALLY010000071.1, forward strand.
CATGGTATGGGGGTTGTAATTGGAGAAACGTGTGAAATTGGAGATAATGTGACAATTTATCAAGGCGTTACGTTAGGTGGAACAGGAAAAGAAAAAGGGAAACGTCATCCAACGATTAAAGATAACGTGTTAATTGCAACAGGTGCGAAAGTACTTGGGTCGATTACAGTTGGAGAAAATTCTAAAGTTGGTGCTGGTTCAGTTGTGCTGAAAGAAGTGCCTGCGCATTCTACAGTTGTAGGCATTCCTGGTCGTGTTGTAATTCAAAATGGCGTAAAAATAGGGCAAGAATTAAATCATTGTGATCTTCCGGATCCGATTTTTGATAAGTTGAAAGCGATGGAAGAAGAGCTTGAACAATTGAAAAAACAACTAGTATTGAAAACAGAAAGGACGGATAAAAATGACTATTCACATTTATAATACATTAACGCGTCAGAAAGAAGCGTTTATTCCTTTAGAAGAAAATAAAGTGAAAATGTATGTATGCGGACCAACTGTATACAATTACATTCATATCGGGAATGCGAGACCGCCTATGGTATTCGACACAGTACGTCGTTATTTAGAACATAAAGGGTACGATGTACAATATGTTTCTAACTTTACTGATGTAGATGATAAATTAATTAAAGCGGCGAATGAGCTAGGAGAAGATGTTCCGACAATTGCAGATCGTTTTGTTGAAGCATACTTTGAAGATGTAACGGCACTAGGTTGCAAACATGCGACGGTTCATCCTCGTGTAACAGAAAATATGGATATCATTATTGAGTTTATTCAGGAACTTGTGAATAAAGGTTATGCATATGAATCTGAAGGTGATGTGTACTACAGAACGAAAGAATTTGAAGGATACGGTAAATTATCACATCAACCAATTGCAGACCTGCGTCATGGTGCGCGCATTGAAGTTGGAGAAAAGAAACAAGATCCACTTGACTTTGCATTATGGAAAGCAGCGAAAGAAGGAGAAATCTTCTGGGATAGCCCTTGGGGGAAAGGTCGTCCAGGTTGGCATATTGAATGCTCAGCAATGGCACGTAAGTATTTAGGTGATACAATCGATATTCATGCTGGTGGTCAGGATTTAACATTTCCGCATCATGAAAATGAAATTGCTCAATCAGAAGCATTGACTGGAAAAACATTTGCACGTTACTGGATGCACAATGGATATATTAATATTGATAATGAAAAGATGTCTAAATCGTTAGGTAATTTTGTTCTTGTTCACGACATTATTAAGCAGTACGATCCGCAATTAATTCGTTTCTTTATGTTATCTGTGCATTATCGTCACCCAATTAATTTTAGTGAGGAATTATTGCAGCATACAAGTAACGGATTAGATCGTATTAAAACGGCTTATGGTAACTTAAAGCATCGCATGGAAAGTAGTACAGATTTAACGGATCACAATGAGAAGTGGTTAGCTGAGATGGAGAAATTCCAGGCTGCATTTGAAGAGGCAATGGATGATGACTTTAATACAGCAAACGCCGTAACAGAGTTATACAACTTAGCGAATCATGCAAATCAATATTTATTAGAACAACATACATCAAAAGCGGTAATTGAAGCGTATGTGAAGCAATTTGAAACGCTATTTGGAATTTTAGGATTAGAATTAACGAAAGAAGAATTGCTTGACGAGGAAATTGAAGCATTAATCCAAAAACGTATTGAGGCTCGTAAAAATCGTGATTTTGCACTATCTGATCAAATTCGCGATGAGTTAAAAGAGCGTAACATTATTTTGGAAGATACACCACAAGGTACGAGATGGAAAAGAGGCTAAACATGATTGATGCAAAGCAATTAAATAGCTTAGCGTTAGCGTATATGGGTGATGCGGTATATGAACAATATATCCGCTATCACTTACTTCAGAAAGGGACAGTTCGTCCAAATCAACTACATCGTTTGGGGACAAGCTTTGTTTCTGCAAAAGCGCAAGCAAAAGTGGTGTATCATCTATTAGAGACATCATTTCTTAATGAAGAAGAGGAAGCTGTATTAAGAAGAGGGCGTAATGCAAAATCAGGTTCTGTTCCGAAAAATACAGATGTACAAACGTATCGACATAGTACTGCTTTTGAAGCTTTGATTGGATATCATTATTTATTAAATCATCAAACGCGAATAGAAGAGATTGTATTTGAGGCGATTCGTATATTAGGGAATAAGGAAGGAGGCGCGTAAGCGTGAATAGTGAATATATTATTGGTCGTAACCCTGTAATTGAAGCGCTGAGATCAGGGCGTGATATTAATAAAATTTGGATTGCAGAAGGTGCTACGAAAGGACAAGTGCAAATTGTACTTGCATTAGCGAAAGAAAACAAAATTTTAGTACAGAATTCACCGAAGAAAAAATTAGATCAACTTGTAGAGGGGAATCATCAAGGTGTAATTGCACAAGTGGCAGCATATGAATATGCTGACTTAGAGGATTTATTTGCGTTAGCAGCTAAGCGGAATGAAGATCCTTTCTTTTTAATTCTTGATGAGATAGAAGATCCACACAACTTAGGTTCTATTATGCGTACAGCAGACGCGGTAGGAGCGCACGGTATTATTATTCCAAAGCGCAGAGCGGTTGGTTTAACAGCTGCAGTTGCAAAGGCCTCGACGGGAGCGATTGAGTATGTTCCGGTAGCTCGTGTGACAAATTTATCGAGAACGATTGATGAATTAAAAGAGCGAGGGCTTTGGATTGCAGGTACAGATGCAAAAGGAAAAGATGACTATCGTAATTTAGATGGAAAGATGCCAATCGGCTTGGTTATTGGTAGTGAAGGGAAAGGTATGAGTCGCCTTATTGGCGAGAAATGCGACTTCCTCATCCATTTGCCGATGGCTGGTAAAGTTACATCCTTAAATGCTTCGGTTGCTGCTAGTTTGTTAATGTATGAAGTGTATCGGAAACGTCATCCAATCGGTAAGTAAGAATGAATGATCTTTTAATCGTTGATGGCTACAACATTATTGGGGCTTGGGCAGATTTGAGAAAGCTAAGGGATGTAGACTTGCAGGCTTCACGCGATTTACTTATTGATAAAATGGCAGATTATCAAGGGTATACAGGCACGGAAGTTATGATTGTGTTTGATGCATATTCTGTTTATGGAATTGAAAAGAAGATGAAACAAGCGCGTGTTGACGTGATTTTTACAAGAAAGAACCAAACAGCCGATGAGAAAATTGAGCAGCTCGCAATTGAACTACGTAATATTAATATGCGTATTTATGTTGCCACGTCTGATTACACAGAGCAGTGGGCTATTTTTGGGCAAGGTGCTCTGCGTAAATCAGCGCGTGAGTTAGAGATAGAAGTTCAGGCGATGGAACGAACCGTACGTCATGAAACGAAGAAAACAAAAGAAACACAACCGGCTATGCGAACGATATTTAGTGAAGAAGTTGCAGAAAAATTAGAAAAATTAAGGAGAGGAGGGCGTTGAAACATTGACGCTCTCCTTGTGTTTACTGTATAATATTGCTAAATAACTAGCGGTCGGAGGGATCAGATTGGAAGCAGACTTCGTAAGCGGCAACAATGTTATATTTAGTGATTTAGAGGATGAAGAGATAGTTGAATTAGTAAGGAAAGGTAGTGTAGATGCGCTAGAGTATTTGATTCATAAGTACAAAAACTTTGTTCGTGCAAAATCAAGATCTTATTTTTTAGTTGGTGCTGATCGTGAAGATATTATTCAAGAAGGTATGATTGGATTATTTAAGGCGATTCGTGATTATAAAGAGGACAAGCTATCTTCCTTTAAAGCTTTTGCGGAATTATGTATTACACGCCAAATTATCACTGCTATTAAAACTGCGACAAGACAGAAACATATTCCTTTAAATTCGTACGTATCTTTAGACAAACCAATTTATGATGAAGAATCCGATCGTACTCTGTTAGATGTTATATCTGAGGCGAAGATGACGGATCCTGAAGAGATGATTATTAGCCAAGAAGAGTATGTTGATATAGAATTGAAAATATCTGAATTATTAAGCGATTTAGAAAGAAAAGTACTGTCTTTGTACTTAGATGGAAGGTCGTATCAAGAAATTTCAGAGCAATTGAATCGTCACGTGAAATCCATTGATAATGCTCTGCAACGAGTGAAAAGAAAACTAGAACGATATATGGAAATGAGAGAAGCGGCAACTGTTAATGCATCCTCTATTAAGCGAAATATATAAATGCCAATTGAAAAACCATATACATAGAAGCGGTCAGATCCTTTTGCCGTACATGTACGGATCAAAATAAAGGGCGAGAGTAGGTCATTTTTTATTTTATAAAGCAGCGGCTTATATGTTGGGAAATAAAAAATGGGTTTATATAGATGTTTTTTAAAGGTATATTAAAATAATAGATTAATATAAAAGAGAGGTTTTTTCCTCCCCTTTTCTTTTTAGAGTAGATGGGAAGTGTCATTGACATTGTCTTTTATTGTATGATACATTTTTAAGGAAATAATGTTACGAGGCTGGTGTAACAGATGAGAAAAAAAGTTGTACTCGCATGTGAAAAGTGCAATAATCGAAACTATTCTACAATGAAGGATACAAGCTCAGTAGAGCGTCTTGAGATAAAGAAATTTTGCAAAACATGCAATGCGCATATGATTCATAAGGAAACAAAATAAATAATTGTAAGTATGCATTGGAGGTCCCGGAAATGCGTTTGACGAACTTTTTTGGCGATGTAGGGCGCGAAATGAAAAAAGTAAGTTGGCCGAAAAAAGATGAATTATTCCGTTCGACACTTACTGTAATTGCCACAGTTGTTTTCTGTGCAGTTTTCTTTGCAGTGGTAGATATGGGGATTTCTTCTTTAATTCGTTTAATTCTTGAATAAGAAGCGCTTATACATGATATAATGTTATTGTTATTTATACGAACTGTGTAAAAGCCCGGTGAACGGGTTTTTTCATTTGCACGAAAAAATGTACGTCAGGGAGGGAAGGACGGTCGTCCTAAAAAATGGAAAAACACTGGTATGTTGTCCATACTTATTCTGGATATGAAAATAAAGTAAAAACAAACCTAGAGAAACGTGTAGAATCGATGGGTATGCAAGATAAGATTTTCCGTGTTATTGTTCCAGAGGAAACAGAAGTAGAAATGAAAAACGGAAAAGAAAAAATTACGAAGAGGAAAGTATTTCCTGGCTACGTATTGGTAGAAATTATTATGACAGATGATTCATGGTATGTTGTTCGTAATACGCCGGGTGTAACGGGGTTTGTTGGTTCTTCTGGATCCGGTTCAAAACCATCTCCGTTGTTAGAAGAGGAAGTAGTTGTAATCTTAAAACACATGGGAATGGAAAACGAAGTAGTTGACTTTGATTTTGAACTTTATGAGACTGTACGTGTGAACGAAGGTCCATTTGCGAATTATACAGGCGCTATTAATGAAATTGACCTAGAAAAACAAAGGGTTACAGTGCTTGTTGATATGTTTGGTCGCGAAACTTCAGTTGAGCTAGATTTCCACCAAATTGAAAAATTATAAAATGAAACTTGAAATGAATTGTAAAAAGTGATAATATCTTTAAGGTCAGTACGTCTTCGGCAACGGAGACGTTTTTTGAGAAAAATTTTATCACTAAAGATAAAATATGAAGTGGGAGGGCAAAAATTAAATTGCCCATTGACCACATCACGGACTTAAGGAGGTGTGTCTCGTGGCTAAAAAGGTAATTAAAATGGTAAAACTTCAAATTCCTGCAGGTAAAGCTAACCCAGCTCCACCAGTTGGTCCAGCATTAGGACAAGCGGGTGTTAACATTATGGGCTTCTGTAAAGAGTTCAACGCTCGTACAGCAGATCAAGCTGGTCTAATCATTCCTGTTGAAATTACAGTATTTGAAGACCGTTCATTCACTTTCATTACTAAAACTCCTCCTGCTGCTGTTCTTCTTAAGAAAGTAGCTGGTATCGAGTCTGGTTCTGGTGAACCAAACCGTAATAAAGTGGCAACTGTTAAGCGTGATAAAGTTCGCGAAATCGCTGAAACTAAAATGCCTGACTTAAACGCTGCTAGCGTAGAAGCTGCAATGCGTATGGTTGAAGGTACTGCACGCAGTATGGGCATTGTTATCGAAGACTAATTCGATTTGTTTTTTTTTTGTAAAAGAGGTTGCGGGTCTGGAATTCCAATTCGCAACCTTTATTATCGTAAATGAATGTCGTTTTTAAATAAAAGGATGGGCGCACATCCTCGATTGTATCGAAAAGAAGGCGTAAACGTGGGAGGTTATTCCGCTAAAACCACATTGAGGAGGAAATAAAAATGGCTAAAAGAGGTAAAAAGTACGTAGAAGCTGCAAAGCTTGTTGATCGTGCGGCTGCTTACTCTGCAACAGAGGCAGTAGAATTAGTAAAGAAAACAAACACAGCTAAATTTGATGCAACTGTAGAAGCTGCATTCCGTTTAGGTGTTGACCCTAAGAAAGCTGACCAACAAATTCGTGGTGCAGTTGTTCTTCCACACGGTACTGGTAAAGTACAACGTGTATTAGTATTCGCTAAAGGCGAAAAACTAAAAGAAGCTGAAGCTGCTGGAGCTGACTTCGCAGGTGATACAGACTACATCAACAAAATCCAACAAGGTTGGTTTGGCTTTGACGTAGTAGTAGCAACTCCTGACATGATGGGTGAAGTTGGTAAACTTGGTCGTGTATTAGGACCTAAAGGTTTAATGCCAAACCCTAAAACTGGAACAGTTACTTTCGATGTAACAAAAGCAGTTAACGAAATCAAAGCTGGTAAAGTAGAATACCGCGTTGATAAAGCTGGTAACATCCATGTACCAATCGGTAAAGTATCTTTCGAAGATGCGAAATTAGTTGAAAACTTAGAAACAGTTGCTGATGCTCTTCTAAAAGCTAAGCCAGCTGCTGCAAAAGGTACTTACATGAAGAACGTAACAGTTGCTTCTACAATGGGACCTGGCGTACGCGTTGAAGTTTCTACTATTGCGTAAAAATTGGAAGTTGACTTCATGATGAAGTTCTAATATAATCATCTATGTTGTGAATTTTAATAGTGTACCGTAGACAGTAGGTGCCAATTTGGCTTAATATCCTACCGAGGTGTAAATATACGGAACGGAAATTTTCTGTGACTATATGCCTCCATGTCTATAACTGGGCACGGAGGCTTTTTAGTGCACTTTCGGTACATCTTCTATATAATCTACAGGAGGTGTAATAACATGACTAAAGCAATCGAGGCAAAACAACACGTTGTAACTGAAATCGCTGGTAAACTTAGCGAAAGTAAATCAACAATCGTTGTTGACTACCGTGGTTTAACAGTGTCTGAAGTAACAGAATTACGTAAAGCATTACGTGAAGCTGGCGTTGAGTTCAAAGTTTACAAAAACTCTTTAACTCGTCGTGCTGCAGAAGTTGCTGAACTAACTGAGTTAAACGAATACCTAACAGGACCAAACGCTATCGCGTTCAGTAACGAAGATGTAGTTGCTCCTGCGAAAGTATTAAACGACTTCGCGAAAAATCACGAAGCTTTAGAAATTAAAGCTGGTGTAATCGAAGGTAAACTTGTAACTGTTGATGAGGTTAAAGCTATCGCTACTCTTCCATCACGTGAAGGCTTACTTTCTATGCTTCTTAGCGTTCTTCAAGCTCCAATTCGTAATCTTGCACTTGCTACAAAAGCTGTTGCAGATCAAAAAGAAGAGCAAGGCGCTTAATTTTTTAAAAGATAATTACGTGTTATCGATCAAACAATATGAACTTATTTAATAAGGAGGATATTTACAATGACTAAAGAACAAATCATTGAAGCAGTTAAAAATATGACTGTATTAGAACTTAACGACTTAGTAAAAGCTATCGAGGAAGAATTCGGCGTAACTGCTGCTGCTCCTGTAGCTGTTATGGGTGGCGCTGCTGGTGAAGCTGCTGCTGAGAAAACTGAATTTGATGTAGTACTTGCTAGTGCAGGCGCTCAAAAAATCAAAGTTATCAAAGTTGTTCGTGAAATCACTGGTCTTGGCTTAAAAGAAGCTAAAGAATTAGTTGACAACACTCCAAAAGCAGTTAAAGAAGGCGTTTCTAAAGAAGAAGCTGAAGAAATCAAAGCTAAACTTGAAGAAGTTGGCGCTGCTGTAGAAGTTAAGTAATTAACTTTTGAAGCTTTAAAAAAGCTCGCTCTCATGCGAGCTTTTTTTTTAACTGTAAAGAAAAGAGGTGGCCATATGGCAGACCATTATTTTTCTAATGATCCTTCTAGTAAAAGTGATCGTAAACGTTGGGAATATACGTTGAGAGGATCTCAATTTCTTTTCTTATCTGACCACGGAGTATTTTCAAAAAATGAAGTGGATTTTGGTTCGTGTCTTTTAGTTGAAGCCTTTCAGATGCCGGATGCCCAAGGTGATGTATTAGATGTTGGATGTGGATATGGTCCGATAGGTTTATCTTTAGCGAAAGAGTTTCAAGAGCGCGTAGTTCATATGGTGGATGTAAATGAAAGGGCGCTCGGGCTTGCGAAAGAAAACGCTGCTAATAACCGAATTGGAAATGTCCAAATTTATCAAAGTAGTGTATATGAAAATGTGAGCGAGGAATACGCTGCTATTCTATCTAATCCTCCAATCCGAGCTGGGAAGCACGTGGTGCATGAGATTCTAGAAAAAGCAGTGGATCATCTTGTGCCGGGCGGAGAGCTTTGGATTGTAATCCAGAAAAAGCAAGGTGCACCATCAGCGATAAAAAAATTAGAAGAAGTGTTCGATGTTGTGGAAGTCGTAGAAAAGAAAAAAGGCTATTATATCATAAAATCAAAAAAACGTTGACGGTTATTTTTGGTTGTGTTAACATTATAAAATGCCAATATATAATTTTCTGCGTTGAGAACAATGTATATTTTTGCTTCTCTTGGAAAAGATAGTAAAATCAGCAGATTATGAAACAGAATGATGGTTTTCTTATAGAAGCCATTTTTCTTTTTTGAGCAGTTAGAAACACTCAACGTATCTATCTTTTTAGAGAAAAAAGGCTACGCAATTTGTGTTAGTCGTATTTAGTTGTGATTTTGCACATTTTTGTGCGTTTATAATACTCTTGATTTGAGGGGTGAAGCAGTTGACAGGTCAACTAGTTCAATACGGACGACACCGCCAACGAAGAAGTTATGCCCGTATTAGTGAGGTATTAGAATTACCGAATCTTATCGAAATTCAAACCTCTTCTTATCAGTGGTTTCTTGATGAGGGTTTGCGAGAAATGTTCCAAGACATTTCTCCGATTGAAGACTTTACGGGAAATCTATCGCTTGAATTTATCGACTACAGCTTAGGTGAACCTAAATACTCTGTAGAAGAATGTAAAGAGCGTGATGTGACGTATGCAGCACCACTTCGTGTAAAAGTGCGTCTAATCAATAAAGAAACTGGTGAAGTAAAAGAGCAAGATGTGTTCATGGGGGATTTCCCGCTCATGACAGAGACAGGAACATTTGTAATTAACGGTGCAGAACGCGTTATTGTTTCTCAGTTAGTTCGTTCACCAAGTGTATACTACAGCGGAAAAGTGGACAAAAATGGAAAGCGCGGATTTACTGCTACTGTAATTCCAAACCGCGGAGCTTGGTTGGAGTATGAAACAGATGCTAAGGATGTTGTTTATGTGCGTATCGATCGTACGCGTAAACTGCCTGTAACTGTTTTGTTACGCGCATTAGGGTTTGGCTCTGATCAAGAAATCACCGAATTAATAGGTGATAACGAATACTTAAGCAATACGCTAGAAAAAGATAACACGGATAGCACAGAAAAAGCGCTGCTTGAAATTTATGAGCGTCTACGTCCAGGTGAACCACCAACAGTAGAAAATGCGAAGAGCTTGCTTGTTTCTCGCTTCTTTGATCCAAAACGTTATGATCTAGCAAATGTAGGTCGCTACAAAATTAATAAGAAATTACACATTAAAAACAGATTGTTTAACCAACGTTTAGCTGAAACTTTAGTGGATCCTGAGACAGGTGAAATTTTAGTAGCAGAGGGAACAATCTTAGATCGTCGTACATTAGATCGTATTTTACCTTATTTAGAAAAGAACATTGGTTTTAAAACAGCGAAACCAATGGGCGGAGTGGTAGATGGCAATGTTGAATTACAATCTATTAAGATTTATGCTCCAGATGCAGATGGAGAGCGCTCTATCAATATTATTGGTAATGCGAATATCGATCGCGAGGTAAAACATATTACACCAGGCGATATTATTGCATCTATTAGTTATTTCTTTAATCTTCTATATAAAGTAGGAGACACAGACGATATTGACCATTTAGGAAACCGCCGCCTACGTTCTGTAGGGGAATTGTTACAAAACCAATTCCGTATCGGTCTTTCTCGTATGGAACGTGTTGTTCGTGAGAGAATGTCAATTCAAGATACAAATGCAATTACACCACAAGCGTTAATTAACATTCGTCCGGTTATTGCATCTATTAAAGAGTTCTTCGGTAGCTCTCAGTTATCTCAGTTTATGGATCAAACAAACCCATTAGCAGAGTTAACGCATAAACGAAGACTATCTGCATTAGGACCTGGTGGTTTAACGCGTGAGCGCGCAGGCTTTGAAGTGCGTGACGTTCACTACTCTCACTATGGTCGTATGTGTCCAATTGAAACACCGGAGGGACCAAACATCGGTTTGATCAACTCTCTATCTTCGTTTGCGAAAGTAAATGAATTTGGTTTCATTGAAACACCATATCGTCGTGTTGATCCAGAAACTGGACGTGTAACAACACGTGTAGATTACTTAACAGCTGATGAACAAGATAACTATGTTGTTGCCCAAGCAAACGCACGTTTATCTGAAGATGGGGATTTCCTTGATGAAGACGTTGTAGCACGTTTCCGCGATGAGAACGTTGTAGTAAAACGTGAACGTATCGACTACATGGATATCTCTCCAAAACAGGTTGTGTCTGCTGCGACAGCTTGTATACCGTTCTTAGAAAACGATGATTCAAACCGTGCACTAATGGGTGCGAACATGCAACGTCAAGCGGTTCCGCTTTTGAACCCAGAATCTCCAATTGTAGGTACTGGTATGGAGTATGTATCGGCGAAAGATTCAGGTGCTGCAGTAATTTGTAAACATCCTGGTATCGTTGAACGTGTAGAAGCTCGCGAAGTTTGGGTACGTCGTTATATTGAAGTAGACGGTCAAAAAGTAAAAGGTGACTTAGATCGCTACAAAATGTTGAAATTCATCCGTTCTAACCAAGGAACTTGTTACAACCAACGTCCAATCGTAAGTGTTGGCGATGAAGTTGTAAAAGGAGAGATTCTTGCAGACGGTCCTTCTATGGAAAAAGGTGAACTTGCACTGGGTCGTAACGTGCTTGTTGGCTTTATGACATGGGATGGTTATAACTACGAGGATGCGATCATTATGAGTGAGCGCCTTGTAAAAGATGATGTGTACACTTCTATTCATATTGAAGAATATGAATCTGAAGCTCGTGATACAAAGCTAGGACCAGAAGAAATTACACGCGACATTCCAAACGTAGGGGAAGATGCGCTTCGTAATCTGGATGAGCGTGGTATTATTCGCATTGGTGCGGAAGTAAAAGATGGAGATCTACTTGTTGGTAAAGTAACACCAAAAGGTGTAACAGAGTTAACAGCAGAAGAACGTCTATTACACGCAATCTTTGGTGAGAAGGCTCGTGAAGTACGTGATACATCATTACGTGTACCACACGGTGGTGGCGGTATTATCTTAGACGTAAAAGTATTTAACCGTGAAGATGGCGATGAATTGCCACCAGGTGTGAATCAACTTGTACGTGCATATATCGTTCAAAAACGTAAAATTTCTGAAGGTGACAAGATGGCCGGTCGTCATGGTAACAAAGGTGTTATCTCCCGTATTTTACCGGAAGAAGATATGCCTTACTTACCAGATGGCACACCAATCGATATCATGTTAAACCCATTAGGGGTACCATCTCGTATGAATATCGGTCAGGTGCTAGAGCTTCATCTTGGTATGGCAGCAAGATATCTTGGTATTCACGTTGCAACACCAGTATTTGATGGTGCTCGTGAGGAAGATGTATGGGGAACAATCGAAGAAGCTGGTATGGCGCGTGATGCGAAGACGATTCTATACGATGGACGTACTGGTGAACCATTCGACAACCGCGTATCTGTTGGTGTCATGTATATGATTAAACTTGCACATATGGTTGACGATAAACTTCATGCTCGTTCTACTGGACCATACTCACTTGTAACGCAGCAACCTCTTGGAGGTAAAGCGCAGTTCGGTGGACAACGTTTTGGTGAGATGGAGGTTTGGGCACTTGAAGCTTACGGTGCTGCTTATACTCTTCAAGAAATCTTAACAGTTAAGTCGGATGATGTTATTGGTCGTGTGAAAACGTACGAATCGATTGTAAAAGGCGAAAACGTTCCAGAACCAGGTGTTCCTGAATCATTCAAAGTATTGATTAAGGAATTACAAAGTTTAGGTATGGATGTTAAGATGATGTCTAGCGACGATACTGAAATTGAAATGCGTGATACTGATGATGATGATCAATCTGCAGATAAATTAAATGTCGAAGTTGAGACAACGAAGGAATAATTGGGATAACCTGTAGACTAAAAGGGAGGTAGGCCCCTTGATAGATGTAAACAACTTTGAATATATGAAGATCGGACTTGCATCACCAGACAAAATTCGTTCTTGGTCATATGGGGAAGTAAAAAAACCCGAAACGATTAACTATCGTACATTGAAACCAGAGAAAGACGGTTTGTTCTGTGAGCGTATTTTCGGTCCCACAAAAGACTGGGAATGTCATTGTGGTAAATATAAACGTGTCCGCTATAAAGGTGTAGTTTGTGATCGATGCGGCGTTGAAGTAACGCGTGCGAAAGTTCGCCGTGAACGTATGGGTCATATTGAATTAGCTGCTCCTGTATCTCATATTTGGTATTTCAAAGGTATCCCAAGCCGCATGGGACTTGTCTTAGACATGTCCCCTCGCGCGCTTGAAGAAGTAATTTATTTCGCTTCTTATGTAGTAACAGAAAGCGGGGATACGCCGCTTGATAAGAAGCAACTTCTTTCGGAGAAAGAATACCGTGCGTATCGTGACAGATACGGAAACTCTTTCCAAGCTTCTATGGGCGCAGAGGCGATTAAGAAGTTATTACAAGATATCGATCTAGATAAAGAAGTAGACTTCTTAAAAGAAGAGTTAAAAACAGCACAAGGACAACGCCGTACTCGTGCTATTAAACGTCTAGAAGTATTAGAAGCATTCCGTAACTCTGGAAATGAACCATCTTGGATGATTCTAGATGTTCTTCCAGTTATCCCACCAGAGCTTCGCCCAATGGTACAGCTAGATGGTGGACGTTTTGCAACTTCTGACTTAAATGACTTATACCGTCGTGTAATTAACCGTAACAATCGTTTAAAACGTTTATTAGACTTAGGTGCACCAAGCATCATTGTTCAAAACGAAAAACGTATGTTACAAGAAGCGGTTGATGCTTTAATCGATAATGGTCGTCGTGGCCGTCCGGTTACTGGACCTGGTAACCGTCCATTAAAATCTCTTTCACATATGTTAAAAGGTAAGCAAGGACGCTTCCGTCAAAACTTATTAGGTAAACGTGTTGACTACTCTGGTCGTTCCGTTATCGTTGTAGGACCGAACTTAAAAATGTACCAATGCGGTCTGCCAAAAGAAATGGCGCTTGAACTGTTCAAACCTTTCGTTATGAAAGAGTTAGTAGGAAAAGGTTTAGCACACAACATTAAGAGTGCGAAACGTAAAATTGAACGAGTACAACCTGAAGTTTGGGACGTTTTAGAATCTGTGATTAAAGAACACCCTGTACTTCTAAACCGTGCTCCAACGCTTCACCGTCTTGGTATTCAGGCGTTTGAACCTACATTAGTAGAAGGACGCGCAATCCGTCTGCATCCACTTGTATGTACTGCATACAACGCGGACTTTGATGGTGACCAAATGGCGGTTCACGTTCCGCTTTCATCAGAAGCACAAGCAGAAGCTCGTCTTCTTATGTTAGCTGCACAAAACATCTTAAACCCGAAAGATGGAAAACCAGTTGTTACACCGTCTCAGGATATGGTATTAGGTAACTACTACTTAACACTAGAGCGCGAAGGTGCGATTGGTGAAGGTATGATTTTCAAAGATACAAACGAAGCAATACTTGCATACCAAAACGGATATGTACATTTGCATACTCGTGTTGCTGTTGCAGCAAGCTCTGTAAACAACGAAACGTTTACAGAAGAGCAAAACAGCAAACTGTTATTAACAACAGTTGGTAAGTTAATATTCAATGAAATCTTACCGAAATCTTTCCCTTACATTAACGAACCAACAAAAACAAACTTGGAGAAAGAAACTCCAGTGGAATATTTTGTTGAAAAAGGTTCTAACGTAAAAGAAATTATTGCTAGTCGCGAAGAAGTGGCACCATTTAGCAAGAAAATCCTTGGTAATATTATTGCGGAAGTATTTAAACGTTTCAAAATTACAGAAACGTCTCGCATGCTTGACCGTATGAAAAACTTAGGATTTAAATACTCTACAAAAGCTGGTATTACAGTTGGGGTAGCAGATATCCTTGTATTAGGTGAAAAAGAAGAAATTCTACACGAAGCACAAGCAAAAGTAGATACAGTAATTAAACAATTCCGTCGCGGTTTAATCACGGAAGAAGAACGTTACGATCGTGTTATCTCTATTTGGAGTAATGCGAAGGATGTTATCCAAGGAAAACTGATGAAAACGCTAGATAAACGCAACCCGATCTTCATGATGAGTGATTCTGGTGCCCGTGGTAACGCATCGAACTTTACTCAGCTTGCTGGTATGCGTGGTTTGATGGCTAACCCATCTGGACGTATCATCGAACTTCCAATCAAATCAAGTTTCCGTGAAGGTTTAACGGTACTTGAGTACTTCATCTCTACACATGGTGCGCGTAAAGGTCTTGCCGATACAGCACTTAAGACTGCCGATTCTGGTTACTTAACACGTCGTCTTGTTGACGTTGCACAAGATGTTATCGTTCGTGAAGATGACTGTGGAACAGATCGCGGTTTATTAATTGGCGCAATTAAAGAAGGAAACGAAATTATCGAATCCTTATACGATCGTCTTGTAGGACGTTTCGCAAGAAAAACTCTGAAACATCCAGAAACAGGCGAAGTGTTAGTTCGTGAAAATGAATTAATTACAGAAGATATTGCTCATATCATTGAAAAATCAGGCGTTGAACAATTGTACATCCGCTCTGCGTTTACATGTAACACACGCCACGGTGTATGTAAGAAGTGTTATGGTCGTAACTTAGCTACTGGTACAGATGTAGAGGTAGGCGAAGCGGTTGGTATTATCGCAGCTCAATCTATCGGTGAGCCAGGTACACAGTTAACGATGCGTACATTCCATACAGGTGGGGTTGCTGGAGACGATATCACACAAGGTTTACCGCGTATTCAAGAGATTTTCGAAGCGCGTAATCCGAAAGGTCAAGCGGTTATCAGTGAAATCGACGGTGTCGTTGCAGCGATTAACGATGTGAAAGATCGCCAAGAAGTTGTTGTACAAGGCGATGTAGAAGCACGTACGTATGCAATTCCTTATGGTGCTCGTCTAAAAGTAGCTCCAGGACACCGCATCGAACATGGTAAAGAACTTACTGAAGGTTCTATCGATCCGAAAGAATTACTGAAAGTAACAGATATTACAGCAGTTCAAGAATACTTGCTTCGTGAAGTTCAAAAAGTATACCGTATGCAAGGGGTAGAAATTGGTGATAAGCACGTTGAAGTAATGGTTCGCCAAATGCTTCGTAAAGTTCGTGTAATCGATGCTGGTGAAACAGACGTATTACCAGGAACGTTACTTGATATCCATCAATTTACAGATGCAAATGCGAAAGTGTTGCTTAAAGGCAAACAACCAGCAACAGCGCGTCCAATCCTTCTTGGTATTACGAAGGCTTCACTTGAAACAGATTCGTTCTTATCTGCAGCATCATTCCAGGAAACAACTCGTGTGTTAACTGATGCAGCAATTAAAGGTAAGCGTGACGAACTTCTTGGTCTGAAAGAAAATGTTATTATCGGTAAACTTGTTCCGGCTGGTACAGGTATGAATCATTACCGTAAAGTCGATCTTGTGAAAACAGCACAAGAAGAAATAAATGTAGAAAATGACGAGGTTTACGTAGAAAACTAAAATTTTCCGTCGTAAATTTTGCATAAAAAAGATAATCCTAGTTGACATTATGCGATGCAAAATGTTAATATAAGCAAGGTTGCTCCTTAATAAACGTTGAATGTCATTCAACACGGTATAGTTAGAACGTTGTCGTAGCTTTTAGCAATGCAACATAACATACTTTTTCAAAACTGGATCTCAACATGAAAATGAGTGAGATGCAATTAGGAGCTTCAGTGATAGAAATAACAAGTTAAAACTGTTTTTGTGAGGAGAGAGCATTTGCTCTCCCTTGCAAAAACTTTGTTTTCAACTAATAATGAACCACCTGGATATGTGGTCATACAAACGTGCGAAGGGAGGATAAATTAATGCCTACTATTAACCAATTAGTGAGAAAAGGTCGTACTGATAAAGTATGGAAATCTAAATCACCTGCGTTAAACAAAGGTTTCAACTCTTTAAAGAAAAAATCAACTGATATCTCTGCACCTCAAAAACGTGGTGTATGTACTCGTGTTGGTACAATGACTCCAAAGAAACCGAACTCAGCGTTACGTAAATACGCTCGTGTACGTTTAACAAATGGTATCGAGGTAACAGCATACATCCCAGGTATCGGTCATAACTTACAAGAGCACAGCGTAGTATTAATTCGCGGTGGTCGTGTAAAAGACTTACCAGGGGTACGTTACCACATCGTTCGTGGTGCGCTTGACACAGCTGGTGTTGATAAGCGTATGCAAGGCCGTTCTAAATATGGTACTAAGAGACCAAAACCTGCTAAGAAATAATAAAACTGAACTGAAAGGAGGAATTCAATATGCCTCGTAAAGGACCTGTTGCGAAACGTGACGTGTTACCAGATCCAATGTACAATTCTAAACTTGTAACACGCCTAATCAACAAAATGATGGTTGACGGTAAAAAAGGTAAATCTCAAACAATTCTTTATAATGCGTTCGATATCGTTCGTGAACGTACTGGTAACGAACCAATGGAAGTATTCGAGCAAGCTCTTAAGAACATTATGCCTGTTCTTGAAGTACGCGCTCGTCGTGTTGGTGGTGCTAACTACCAAGTTCCAGTTGAGGTTCGTCCAGAACGCCGTACAACTTTAGGTCTTCGCTGGTTAGTAAACTACGCTCGTCTTCGTGGTGAAAAAACTATGGAAGAGCGTTTAGCTTACGAAATCTTAGATGCAGCTAACAACGCTGGTGCATCTGTTAAGAAACGTGAAGACACTCATAAAATGGCAGAAGCTAACAAAGCATTTGCTCATTACCGTTGGTAGGATTCAACGTAAAATAATTGCAAGCATAGACCGCTTTATTTGTCGCTTATGGAAGTGTGGAGAGGGAGAATGCCTCTCCCTTTCAATGGGCGCTCGTTTTACATAATGAGGGTACTGGACATACTGACATATGTAACTAAATAAAGTGGCTTTTTTGCTACTTAAAATAAAAAAATCCAATCCATATCAGGAAGGAGAAAGACACCAAATGACTAGAGAGTTCTCCTTAGAAAACACTCGTAATATTGGTATCATGGCTCACATCGATGCTGGTAAAACAACAGCAACTGAGCGCATCCTGTACTACACAGGCCGCATTCACAAAATCGGTGAAACTCACGAAGGTGCATCTCAGATGGACTGGATGGAGCAAGAACAAGAGCGTGGTATCACAATTACTTCTGCAGCAACTACAGCTCAATGGAAAGGTCATCGTGTAAATATCATTGACACTCCAGGACACGTAGACTTCACTGTAGAAGTAGAACGTTCTTTACGCGTACTTGATGGTGCTGTAGCGGTACTTGACGCGCAATCTGGTGTAGAACCACAAACAGAAACTGTTTGGCGTCAGGCTACTACTTACGGCGTACCTCGTATCGTGTTCGTTAACAAAATGGACAAGATCGGTGCAGACTTCTTATACTCTGTAGGAACAATTCATGACCGTTTACAAGCAAACGCACATCCAATTCAGTTACCGATTGGTGCTGAAGATGAGTTTACGGGAATTATTGACCTAGTAGAAGAGTGTGCATACATGTATACAAACGACTTAGGAACAGATATTCAACGTATCGAAATTCCTGCAGAACATAAAGAATTAGCTGATGAGTACCGTGGAAAACTTATTGAAGCGGTAGCAGAGCTTGATGAAGAAATGATGATGAAATACCTAGAAGGTGAAGAAATCACTGTAGAAGAGCTTAAAGCTGGTATCCGTAAGGCTACAACTTCTGTTGAATTCTTCCCAGTAATCTGTGGTTCAGCATTCAAAAATAAAGGTGTTCAAATTCTGTTAGATGCAGTTATCGACTACCTACCATCTCCTCTTGATGTACCTGCTATTAAAGGTATTATTCCAGATTCAGATGAAGAAATAGAACGTACATCTAGCGATGAAGAACCATTCTCAGCTCTAGCATTCAAAATCATGACTGACCCTTATGTTGGTAAATTAACGTTCTTCCGTGTGTACTCTGGTACATTAAACTCTGGATCTTACGTGAAAAACTCAACTAAAGGTAAGCGTGAGCGTGTAGGTCGTATCCTACAAATGCACGCAAACAGCCGTGAAGAGATTTCAACAGTTTATGCTGGTGACATCGCTGCTGCTGTAGGTTTAAAAGATACTACAACTGGTGACACTCTTTGTGACGAGAAGAACCTTGTTATCCTTGAGTCTATGGAATTCCCAGAACCAGTTATCTCTGTAGCTATCGAGCCTAAATCTAAAGCTGACCAAGATAAAATGGGTACAGCATTATCTAAGCTTTCTGAAGAAGATCCAACATTCCGTGCTCACACTGACCAAGAAACTGGCCAAACAATCATCGCTGGTATGGGTGAACTTCACCTTGATATCATCGTTGACCGTATGCGCCGTGAATTCAAAGTTGAAGCAAACGTTGGTGCTCCTCAGGTAGCATACCGTGAGACTTTCCGCGCTGCTGCGAAAGTTGAAGGTAAGTTCGCTCGTCAATCTGGTGGTCGTGGACAATTCGGTCACGTTTGGATTGAGTTTGAACCTAATGAAGAAGGTAAAGGATTCGAATTCCAAAACAAGGTCGTCGGTGGTGTAGTTCCACGTGAATACATCCCAGCTGTTGGAGCAGGTCTTGAAGATGCACTTAAAAACGGTGTACTAGCTGGTTATCCACTAGTTGACATCAAAGCTGCATTAGTTGACGGATCTTACCATGACGTTGACTCTTCTGAAATGGCGTTCAAAATTGCTGCATCTATGGCACTTAAAGCTGCTGTCTCTAAGTGTAACCCAGTAATCCTTGAGCCAATGATGAAAGTTGAAGTTGTAATCCCAGAAGAGTACATGGGAGATATCATGGGTGACGTAACTTCTCGCCGTGGACGCGTAGAGGGTATGGAAGCTCGTGGTAACGCACAAGTTGTTCGTGCAATGGTACCACTTTCTGAGATGTTCGGTTATGCAACGTCTCTACGTTCTAACACGCAGGGCCGTGGAACATTCTCAATGGTATTTGACCATTATGAAGAGGTTCCTCGTTCAATCTCAGAAGAAATTGTGAAAAAAAATAAAGGCGAATAATTGATTTTTATCGATTGTTCAAGTATAACTACTTATGTAAGCTTAGAAAGCGGGGCTTAGGCCCCTTACTTTCTAGTCTAAATATAAAATAATCTATATAACTAAGGAGGAATTTAGAATGGGAAAAGCTAAATTCGAACGTTCTAAACCACATGTTAACATTGGTACAATCGGCCACGTTGACCATGGTAAAACTACATTAACTGCTGCTATCACTACAGTTCTTGCAAAAGCTGGTGGTGCTGAAGCGAAAGGTTACGACCAAATCGATGCTGCTCCAGAAGAAAGAGAGCGCGGTATCACAATCTCAACTGCACACGTTGAGTACGAAACTGAAACTCGTCACTATGCACACGTTGACTGCCCAGGTCACGCTGACTATGTTAAAAACATGATCACTGGTGCTGCTCAAATGGACGGCGGTATCTTAGTAGTATCTGCTGCAGATGGCCCAATGCCTCAAACTCGTGAGCACATCCTTCTTTCTCGTCAAGTAGGTGTTCCTTACATCGTTGTATTCTTAAACAAATGCGACATGGTTGATGACGAAGAGTTATTAGAATTAGTAGAAATGGAAGTTCGCGATCTATTATCTGAATACGACTTCCCAGGCGATGATATCCCTGTAGTTAAAGGTTCTGCTCTTAAAGCTCTTCAAGGAGATGCTGAGTGGGAAGCAAAAATCATTGAATTAATGAACGAAGTTGATGCTTACATCCCAACTCCAGAACGTGACACTGAAAAAGCGTTCTTAATGCCTATTGAGGACGTATTCTCTATCACAGGTCGTGGTACAGTTGCTACAGGTCGCGTAGAGCGCGGTATTGTTAAAGTTGGTGACGTAGTAGAAATCATCGGTTTTACTGAAGAAAACAAATCTACAACTGTAACTGGTGTAGAAATGTTCCGTAAGCTTCTTGACCAAGCTCAAGCTGGAGACAACATCGGTGCACTACTTCGTGGTGTTGCTCGTGAAGAAATCCAACGTGGACAAGTTCTTGCTAAAACTGGCTCTGTAAAAGCTCACGCTAAATTCAAAGCTGAAGTTTTCGTTTTATCTAAAGAAGAAGGTGGACGTCACACTCCATTCTTCGCTAACTACCGTCCGCAATTCTACTTCCGTACAACTGACGTAACTGGAATCATCCAATTACCAGAAGGTACTGAAATGGTAATGCCTGGCGACAACATCGAAATGACTATCGAACTTATTGCTCCAATCGCAATCGAAGAGGGAACTAAGTTCTCTATTCGTGAAGGTGGACGTACTGTAGGTTATGGCGTAGTTGCTACAATCGTTGAGTAATATCAACTGATATATATGAAACCCAAGGGATTTCCCCTTGGGTTTTTTATTTTTCCTGCTATTGGTGGGCAGTAAGCCCCCAACTTAAGATTGAAGGAGATAGGTGGGGGATGACAAACCTCACTACTGATGGAAGTTTCACTTTATAATAGATAAAAATCTATTATAAAGTTTTGACGAGTTTCTTCTATAATAATATATAAATTGCAAAACCCTGCAACCAAAAACTGTAAAAAGAATTACAACAGATGAAAACTTGAAATTCTTTAAAGAGCCATGTATAATAGCAAAAGTACAGTAAATGATGATGTGCACAAATAAAGTGTTGCATCTAGGCTAAAAACATTGTATAATAAACAATGTTGGTCTTTGACTGCGATGAAGTGGAAGGTTGCTGACACACCCGGCCGCTTTGCCATGGCGAGTGTGTGGAAATTTCCATGGAGAATGTCTATTTTAAAAATAGGCGAACGAAGGAGGGAAAATAATGGCAAAAGAAAAAATTCGTATTCGTTTAAAAGCTTACGATCACCGTATTCTTGATCAGTCAGCTGAGAAAATTGTAGAAACAGCTAAGCGTTCTGGGGCGACAGTTTCTGGTCCAATCCCATTACCAACTGAAAAAACTGTTTACACGATTCTTCGTGCGGTTCATAAATACAAAGATTCTCGTGAGCAATTCGAAATGCGCACGCACAAACGTCTAATCGACATCGTGAGCCCTACTCCACAAACAGTAGACTCTTTAATGCGTTTAGACTTACCATCTGGTGTAGATATCGAAATCAAACTATAATTTATATAAGTTAAAATGTAGGAGGTGTAACTCATGACCAAAGGAATCTTAGGAAAAAAGATCGGTATGACTCAAGTATTTGCTGAAAATGGCGAGCTAATCCCTGTAACTGTTATCGAAGCGACTCCAAACGTTATTCTTCAAAAGAAAACGGTTGAAACTGATGGCTACAACGCAATTCAGTTAGGTTTTGCTGACAAACGTGAAAAATTAGCTAACAAACCTGAACAAGGTCACGTTGCTAAAGCAACTACTGCTCCTAAGCGCTTCATTCGCGAACTTCGCGATGCAGACGTTGAAGGACAAGAAGTTGGTCAAGAGGTAAAAGTAGAAGTTTTCGCTGCAGGTGAAGCTGTAGACGTAACAGGTATTTCTAAAGGTAAAGGTTTCCAAGGTGTTATTAAACGCCACGGACAATCTCGCGGACCTATGTCTCATGGTTCTCGTTACCACCGTCGTCCTGGTTCAATGGGGCCTGTTGCTCCGAACCGTGTATTCAAAGGCAAAAAACTTGCTGGACGTATGGGTGGAGACCAAGTTACTATTCAAAACTTAGAAATCGTTCAAGTTGATGTTGAACGTAATTTACTATTAGTAAAAGGCAACGTTCCTGGCGCTAAGAAATCTCTTGTAGTTGTTCGTAGTGCTGTTAAGGCTAGCAAATAATTTTCTGTAAGAAAGGAGGAACCCCAATGCCAAAAGTAAAGTTATATAATCAAACTGGTTCTGAAGTTGGTGAAATCCAATTAGCTGAAACTATTTTCGGTATCGAACCAAACCAAGCTGTACTTTTCGAAGCAGTATTGATGCAACGTGCGTCTTTACGTCAAGGTACACACAAAGTAAAAACTCGCTCTGAAGTGCGCGGTGGAGGTCGTAAACCATGGCGTCAAAAAGGAACTGGACGTGCCCGTCAAGGCTCTATCCGTTCTCCTCAATGGCGTGGTGGTGGTACGGTATTCGGACCTACACCAAGAAGCTATGCTTACAAACTACCTAAAAAAGTTCGTCGCTTAGCTATTAAATCTGCATTAGCTACTAAAGTAGTTGAGAACAACATCGTAGTTCTTGAGGATTTAGTATTAAATGCACCAAAAACAAAAGACATGGTAGCTGTTCTTAAAGGATTAACTGTTGAGAAGAAAGCTCTTATTGTAACTGCTGATGTAAACGAAGCAGTTGAGTTATCTGCTCGCAATATTCCTGGAGTAACAGTAATCACTGCTGATGGCGTGAACGTTTTAGACGTGCTTCATCATGATAAGCTAATCATGACAAAAGCGGCAGTGGAAAAAGTAGAGGAGGTGCTTGCATAATGAAAGATCCTCGTGATATCATTAAGCGCCCAGTTATCACTGAACGTTCTATGGAAATGATGGCTGAAAAAAAATACACGTTCGATGTGGACGTTAAAGCTAATAAAACGGAAGTTAAAGATGCTGTAGAAGCAATCTTTGGTGTTGAAGTTGATAAAGTAAATATCATGAACTACAAACCAAAAGCAAAACGTGTTGGTCGTCACGCTGGTTTTACTAACCGTCGTCGTAAAGCAATCGTTAAACTTACTGCTGACAGCAAAGAAATCGAGATCTTCCAAGGAGTTTAATTCTTACTAAAGAAGGAGGGAAAATCAGATGGCAATCAAAAAGTATAATCCAACTACTAACGGTCGTCGTAACATGACTACGAATGATTTCGCTGAAATCACGACTGATAGACCGGAAAAATCATTACTTGCGCCTTTAAGCAAAAAGGCTGGACGTAACAACCAAGGTAAAATCACTGTACGTCACCAAGGTGGCGGACATAAGCGTCAATACCGTATCATCGACTTCAAACGTAACAAAGATGGAATTCCAGGACGCGTTGCTACGATCGAATACGATCCAAACCGCTCTGCGAATATCGCATTAATTAACTACGTTGACGGTGAAAAACGTTACATCCTTGCTCCTAAAAACTTAGAAGTAGGTATGGAAATCATGTCTGGCCCAGAAGCGGACATTAAAATCGGTAACGCATTACCATTAATCAACATCCCAGTAGGTACAGTTGTTCATAACATCGAACTTAAACCAGGTCGCGGCGGACAATTAGTTCGTTCTGCTGGTACATCTGCTCAAGTACTTGGTAAAGAAGGTAAATACGTACTTGTACGTTTAACTTCTGGTGAAGTACGCTTAATCCTATCAACTTGCCGCGCTACAGTAGGTCAAGTAGGTAACGAGCACCATGAACTTATTAAAATTGGTAAAGCAGGTCGCTCTCGCTGGTTAGGTAAACGCCCAACTGTTCGTGGTTCTGTAATGAACCCAGTTGATCACCCACACGGTGGTGGTGAAGGTCGCTCGCCAATCGGACGTAAGTCTCCAATGTCTCCATGGGGTAAACCAACTCTTGGATTCAAGACTCGTAAGAAAAATAAAGCGTCTGACAAATTCATCGTTCGTCGTCGTAAAAAATAATGGGGTTGTAGTACGGTTCATTTCTAGAACCGTACGGCAATCACGAAGGGAGGCACCAAAATGGCTCGTAGCTTGAAAAAAGGACCATTTGTTGATGATCATTTAATGAACAAAATGGAAAAGTTAAATGAAACTGAGCAAAAGCAAGTTGTAAAAACTTGGTCTCGTCGTTCAACGATCTTCCCACAGTTTATTGGTCATACAATCGCTGTATATGATGGTCGTAAACACGTTCCTGTATACGTAACTGAAGATATGGTTGGCCACAAGTTAGGTGAGTTCGCACCAACTCGTACGTACAAAGGTCATGATGCTGACGATAAGAAAACTAGAAGATAATGAGAGGAGGCACTTCAATGCAAGCTAAAGCAGTAGCGAGAACAGTTCGTATTGCTCCTCGTAAAGTTCGTTTAGTAGTAGACTTAATCCGAGGTAAGCAAGTGGGTGAAGCGATTGCTATCCTTAACCACACACCAAAAACTGCTTCTCCAGTTGTAGAAAAAGTTTTGAAATCTGCAATTGCAAATGCAGAACATAACTATGAAATGGATGTAAACAACTTAGTTGTTGAGAAAGTTTTCGTTGACGAAGGTCCAACGTTAAAACGTTTCCGTCCACGTGCAATGGGTCGTGCAAGCCAAATTAACAAACGCACAAGCCACATTACAATTGTGGTATCAGAAAAGAAGGAGGGATAATCGATGGGTCAAAAGGTTAGTCCAGTTGGTCTTCGCGTCGGTATCATTCGTGATTGGGAATCTCGTTGGTACGCTGAAAAAGATTACGCTACATTCTTACATGAAGACATCAAAATTCGTGAATACATCAACGTTCGCTTAAAAGATTCTGCTGTTTCTAAAGTAGAAATCGAGCGTGCGGCAAATCGTGTAAATGTTACAATTCACACGGCAAAACCTGGTATGGTAATTGGTAAAGGTGGTACAGAAGTTGAAGCACTTCGTAAAGCTCTTAACCAATTAACAGGCAAACGTGTACACATCAACATTTTAGAGGTTAAGAGAGCTGATCTTGACGCTAAATTAGTAGGCGAAAATATCGCTCGTCAATTAGAAAACCGTGTATCTTTCCGTCGTGCACAAAAGCAAGCAATTCAACGTGCTATGCGTGCAGGAGCTAAAGGTATTAAAACACAGGTTTCTGGTCGTCTTGGCGGGGCTGATATCGCTCGTGCAGAATCTTACAGTGAAGGAACTGTTCCACTTCATACACTTCGCGCTGATATTGACTATGCAACAGCTGAAGCTGATACAACATACGGTAAATTAGGCGTAAAAGTATGGATCTACCGTGGAGAAGTCCTTCCTACAAAAAAGAAAGCTTCTGAGGAAGGAGGAAAATAATATGTTAATGCCTAAACGCGTAAAATATCGTAGAGAGCATCGTGGTAAAATGCGTGGTCGTGCAAAAGGTGGCGCTGAAGTACATTTTGGTGAGTTTGGTTTACAATCTCAAGAAGCATCTTGGATTACAAACCGTCAAATCGAAGCAGCTCGTCGTGCAATGACTCGTTATATGAAACGTGGCGGTAAAGTTTGGATTAAAATTTTCCCTTCTAAACCTTACACTGCTAAACCTCTAGAAGTACGTATGGGTTCCGGTAAAGGGGCTCCAGAAGGCTGGGTAGCAGTAGTAAAACCTGGAAAGGTTATGTTTGAAATTGCGGGTGTATCTGAAGAGGTAGCACGCGAAGCATTACGTCTTGCAGCTCACAAATTACCAGTGAAATGTAAATTCGTAAAACGTGAAGAAAATGGTGGTGAATCTAATGAAAACTAATGATATTCGTGAATTAACCACTGCCGAAATCGAAACAAAAGTTAAAGCTTTAAAGGAAGAGTTGTTTAATCTTCGCTTCCAGCTTGCTACAGGACAATTAGAGAATCCAACACGCATCCGTGAAGTGCGTAAAGCGATTGCTCGTATGAAAACTGTAGTTCGTGAAAGAGAGATCGGAATTAATCGATAAATTGAGGGGAGGTTTGCAAAGTGAGCGAACGTAACCAACGCAAAGTTTACACTGGTCGTGTTGTTTCTGACAAAATGGACAAAACGATTACAGTTTTAGTTGAAACTTACAAAACTCATTCCTTGTACGGAAAGCGCGTTAAGTATTCTAAGAAATACAAAACGCATGATGAGCAAAACCAAGCAAAAGTTGGCGATATCGTAAAAATCATGGAAACTCGCCCGCTTTCTGCTACTAAGCGTTTCCGTTTAGTTGAAATCGTTGAAGAAGCGGTTATTATCTAAATAGACGAATCGGAATTTTAAGTCCGAAGGGAGGTTTCATAACATGATCCAACAAGAATCTCGTTTGAGAGTAGCTGACAACTCTGGCGCACGTGAACTTTTAACAATTAAAGTATTAGGCGGCTCTGGTCGTAAATACGCAAACATCGGTGATATTATTGTTGCTACGGTAAAACAAGCAACACCAGGTGGCGTTGTTAAAAAAGGTGACGTTGTTAAAGCAGTAGTAGTACGTACGAAGAGCGGTGCTCGTCGTCCAGACGGTTCTTACATTCGTTTTGATGAAAACGCAGCGGTTATCATTAAAGACGATAAGAGCCCACGTGGTACTCGTATCTTCGGACCAGTAGCTCGTGAATTACGTGATAACAACTTCATGAAGATCGTTTCTTTAGCTCCAGAAGTTCTATAATTTAAGGTATTGCCTTGCTAAGGAGGTGCAGAAGTAAGATGCATGTAAAAAAAGGTGATAAAGTACAGGTAATCAGTGGTAAAGACAAAGGAAAACAAGGTGTTATCCTTGCAGCTTTCCCAAAAGAAAACCGTGTTATCGTTGAGGGTGTTAACATCGTTAAGAAGCACTCTAAGCCATCTCAATTAAATCCACAAGGTGGAATTATCACGAAAGAAGCCGCTATCCACGTATCTAATGTTATGCCATTAGATCCTAAAACAGGTGTACCTACTCGCGTAGGCTACAAAGTGGAAGATGGTAAAAAAATTCGTGTTGCAAAAAAATCTGGTGAATTGTTAGATAAATAAGTTCTATATGAAAGGAGGTCCCTTCATTGAATCGCCTTAAAGAGAAATTCCAAAAAGAAATTACTCCTGCTCTTGTGAGCAAGTTTAACTATAAATCTGTAATGGAAGTACCGAAGATCGAAAAGATCGTAATCAACACTGGTGTTGGTGACGCGGTATCCAACTCTAAAGCATTAGACAGTGCTGTAGAAGAGTTAACACAAATCGCAGGTCAAAAACCTGTTGTAACTCGCGCTAAAAAATCTATCGCAGGATTCCGTCTTCGTGAGGGTATGCCTATCGGTGCAAAGGTTACTTTACGCGGCGAGCAAATGTATGAGTTCTTCGACAAATTAGTATCAGTTTCTTTACCACGTGTACGTGATTTCCGTGGTGTTTCTAAGAAATCTTTCGATGGTCGTGGTAACTACACATTAGGTGTTAAAGAGCAATTAATTTTCCCTGAGATTGATTATGATAAAGTAAGCAAAGTTCGTGGTATGGACATCGTAATCGTTACTACAGCGAAAACTGATGAAGAAGCTCGTGAACTTTTAACACAATTCGGTATGCCATTCCAAAAATAATGGAAGCCAACGCTAAGTAGAGGAGGCGAAAACGTGGCTAAAAAATCTATGATTGCGAAACAAAAGCGTACTCCTAAGTTTAAAGTGCAAGATTATACACGTTGCGAGCGCTGCGGTCGTCCGCATTCTGTATACCGCAAATTTAAACTTTGCCGTATTTGTTTCCGTGAACTTGCATATAAAGGACAAATTCCTGGCGTTAAAAAAGCTAGTTGGTAATACCCACAAATGGGAAGGAGGTAAAAACACATGGTGATGACAGATCCAATTGCAGATATGCTTACTCGCATCCGTAATGCGAACATGGTACGTCATGAGAAATTAGAAGTTCCTGCTTCTAAAATCAAAAAAGAAATCGCTGAAATCTTAAAACGTGAAGGTTTCATTCGTGATGTGGAATACATCGAGGATAACAAACAAGGTATCCTTCGTATTTTCCTAAAATACGGTGTAAACAATGAGCGTGTAATCACTGGATTAAAGCGTATCAGTAAGCCTGGCTTACGCGTTTATGCAAAAGCTGATGAAGTACCACGTGTACTTAACGGATTAGGTATTGCACTTGTTTCTACATCTAAGGGAGTAATGACGGACAAAGACGCTCGTCAGTTACAAACTGGTGGAGAAGTAGTAGCATACGTTTGGTAATTAATATTTAAACGAACGGAGGTGTGACCGCATGTCTCGTATTGGTAAAAAGATTCTTGAAATCCCTGCAGGTGTTACAGTTACAGTAGCAGAAGATAATACCGTAACTGTAAAAGGCCCTAAAGGTGAATTAACTCGTACTTTCAATGCTGATATGTCTATCAAGATTGAAGAAAATATTTTAACAGTAGAGCGTCCTTCTGAACAGAAGGAACACCGTGCATTACACGGAACAACTCGTGCTCTTCTTGGAAACATGGTTGAGGGTGTAACAGAAGGTTTCGCTCGCGGACTTGAATTAATCGGTGTTGGTTACCGTGCACAAAAACAAGGTAACAAACTTGTATTAAACGTAGGTTACTCTCACCCAGTTGAGATGACTCCAGAAGCTGGTCTTGAAGTTGAAGTTCCTGCTCCTACAAAGATCGTAATCAAAGGTATCGACAAGCAACGTGTTGGCGAATTCGCTGCTAACGTTCGCGCTGTACGTGCTCCAGAGCCATATAAAGGCAAAGGTATTCGTTACGAAGGCGAAGTTGTACGTCGTAAAGAAGGTAAAACTGCTAAGTAAACCCGTTAGGTGAAAGAAAGGAGTGACAAGAATGATCACTAAACCTGATAAAAATGCGGTTCGTAAGAAAAGACATGCACGTGTACGTGCAAAGCTTACTGGTACAGCTGAACGTCCACGTTTAAATGTGTTCCGTTCTAACCAACACATTTACGCTCAAGTAATTGATGATGTAAATGGTGTAACATTAGTAAGTGCGTCTACTCTTGATAAAGAACTTACTCTTAACGGTACTAGCAACACTGAAGCTGCTTCTAAAGTTGGCGAACTAGTTGCTAAACGTGCTGTAGAGAAAGGTGTTAAAGAAGTAGTATTTGATCGCGGCGGTTACTTATACCATGGTCGTGTTAAAGCTTTAGCTGAAGCTGCTCGTGAGGCTGGCTTACAATTTTAATGGTCAAAGGAGGGAAAATAGATGCGTCGCATTGACCCAAGTAAATTTGAACTTGAAGAACGTGTAGTTACGATAAACCGTGTTGCGAAAGTTGTTAAGGGTGGTCGTCGTTTCCGCTTCGCTGCACTGGTTGTAGTTGGTGATAAAAACGGTCATGTTGGATTCGGTACTGGTAAAGCGCAAGAGGTACCAGATGCAATCCGCAAGGCTATCGAAGATGCTAAGAAAAACTTAATCGAAGTACCATTAGTTGGTACAACTATTCCACACGAAATTATCGGTAACTTTGGAGCAGGTGAAGTATTCTTAAAGCCTGCTGCAGAAGGTACTGGAGTTATCGCTGGTGGTCCAGTTCGTGCGGTTCTTGAATTAGCTGGTGTACAAGATATTCTTTCTAAATCTCTTGGTACTAACACACCAATTAACATGATCCGTGCTACTGTGAACGGATTAAAAGATCTTAAGCGTGCTGAAGATGTAGCAAAATTACGCGGTAAATCTGTAGAAGAGCTACTAGGTTAAGAAGGAGGGAAAATATAATGGCGAAAAAGTTAGAAATTACCCTCACTCGTAGTGTAATTGGTCGTCCGCAAGATCAACGTGCGACTGTAGAAGCTTTAGGTCTTAAAAAGTTGAATTCAACTGTAGTTAAGGAAGAAACTCCTGCTATTCGCGGTATGATCAACAAAGTTTCTCACCTTGTAACTGTAAAAGAAGCTTAATGATAACTCATCAATATAAGGAGGTGCCTGGGAATGAAACTTCATGAATTACAACCTGCGGAAGGTTCTCGTAAAGTTCGTAATCGTGTAGGTCGTGGTATCGGTTCTGGTAACGGTAAAACTGCTGGAAAAGGTCACAAAGGACAAAACGCACGTTCTGGTGGCGGTGTTCGTCTTGGTTTTGAAGGCGGTCAAACTCCATTATTCCGTCGTTTACCAAAACGCGGCTTCACGAACATCAACCGTAAAGAGTTTGCTATCGTTAACTTAACAACGTTAAATCGTTTCGAAGACGGTACAGAAGTAACACCTGAATTATTGCTTGAGACTGGCGTTATCAGCAAATTAAACGACGGTGTTAAAATTCTTGCAAACGGCGCTGTAGAGAAAAAGCTTACTGTTAAAGCTCACAAGTTCTCTTCAAGTGCAAAAGAAGCTATCGAAGCAGCTGGCGGAACAGTTGAGGTGATCTAATGTTTCGCACAATCTCCAACTTTATGCGCGTTGCTGAGATAAGAAATAAAATATTATTCACTTTAGCGATGTTAATCGTGTTTCGAATTGGCACGTTCATCCCAGTGCCTCATACAAATGCAGATGTACTGAGAGCGCAAGACCAGTTGAATGTATTGGGCATTCTGAATACATTTGGCGGCGGAGCCTTAAAAAACTTTTCCATCTTTGCGATGGGAATCATGCCGTACATTACAGCATCCATCATCGTGCAATTATTGCAGATGGATGTTGTTCCTAAATTTACGGAGTGGTCAAAACAAGGTGAAATGGGTCGTCGTAAACTAGCTCAGTTTACCCGCTACTTTACAATTGTTCTTGCTTTTATTCAAGCAATCGGTATGTCAATTGGTTTTAACGGTATGGCAGGTGGACAATTAATTTTGGATCCTAGCT
Source organism: Bacillus sp. JJ864 (assembly GCF_036963045.1). Classification (NCBI taxonomy): domain Bacteria; kingdom Bacillati; phylum Bacillota; class Bacilli; order Caryophanales; family Bacillaceae; genus Bacillus; species Bacillus sp. JJ864. Next base: position 43,601 of record NZ_JBALLY010000071.1, read on the forward strand.
GGTCAACTTATTTATATATTGCAACGGTACTAACTGCCGGAACTGCATTTTTAATGTGGTTAGGTGAGTTAATTACAGCAAAGGGAGTAGGAAATGGTATTTCTATCATCATCTTTGCAGGTATTACCGCAGCGATCCCAAATACTATAAATCAAGTGTATGCACAGCAGTTCCAAGATGCCGGAGATCAATTGTTCATCCGTATCGTAAAAGTTGGTTTAATTTTGTTAGCTGTGTTAGCAGTTATTGTTGGTGTTATTTACATTCAACAAGCTGTTAGAAAAATCCCGATTCAATATGCGAAGCGCGTAACTGGAAACGGTGGTTATACTGGAGCACAAAACACTCATTTACCACTTAAGGTAAATAGTGCTGGTGTTATTCCAGTAATTTTTGCTGTTTCATTCTTGATTACGCCTCCGACTATTGCACAGTTTTTCCCGAAACATGAAATATCGCAGTGGATTATTAAAAACTTTAACTATTCTCACCCAGTGGGTATGATCGTATATGTTGCACTAATTGTTGCCTTTGCATATTTCTATGCATTTGTTCAAGTAAATCCTGAACAGATGGCTGACAACTTAAATAAACAAGGTGGATATGTTCCTGGTATTCGTCCGGGTAAGAGTACAGAACAGTATCTAACAAAGATCTTGTATCGTTTGACCTTTGTAGGTGCAATTTTCTTAGCAGCGATTGCAATCTTGCCTGTTTTATTTATTCAAATTGCAAACTTGCCACAATCTGCACAGATAGGTGGAACAAGTTTACTAATTGTTGTCGGTGTTGCTTTAGAAACAATGAAGCAACTCGAAAGTCAATTAGTAAAACGCCATTACAAAGGGTTTATCAAACAGTGAGTAAGCGGGAAGATTCATCTTCCCTATATGCTCATTCATGAGGGGGAATACAGATGAACTTAATTTTAATGGGGCTTCCAGGTGCCGGTAAAGGTACACAAGCCGAAAAGATTGTTGCCAAGTATAACATCCCTCACATTTCTACAGGAGACATGTTTCGTGCTGCTATGAAAGATGAAACTGAACTTGGTTTACAAGCTAAGTCCTTTATTGATAAAGGAGCACTTGTACCAGATGAAGTTACAATCGGAATCGTGCGTGAGCGTTTGAGTCAAGAAGACTGTGTAAAAGGCTTCTTATTAGATGGTTTTCCACGAACAGTTGCACAAGCTTCAGCTCTTGAAGAAATCATGAAAGATCTTGGCAAAAAGATTAATTATGTTTTAAACATTAATGTGGATTCAGGATTACTGCTAAAACGTTTAACAGGTCGTCGCATTTGTAAAGAGTGCGGTGCGACTTACCACTTAGAATTCAATCCGCCAGCAAAAGAGGGCGTGTGCGATAAATGTGGTGGCGAGTTATATCAGCGTTCTGATGACAACGAAGAAACTGTAGCAAATCGTTTAGAAGTGAATATTAAGCAAACAAAGCCGTTGCTTGATTTCTACGAAGAGCTTGGTTACTTAAAAAGCATTAATGGTGAGCAAGATATCGATAAAGTATTTGCTAATATCGATCTTCTCATCGGAGGCTTAGCGTAATGATTATTTGCAAAACTCCTCGCGAAATTGAGATTATGCGAGAAGCTGGCAAGATTGTTGCTTTAACTCATCAAGAGTTAAAAAAGCATATTGCCCCAGGAATTACAACGAAAGAGCTCGATCAAATAGCGGAAAAAACGATTCTAAAATATGGTGCTGTGCCATCTTTTAAAGGATACAACGGATTTCCGGGAAGCATTTGTGCTTCGGTAAACGAAGAGCTTGTACACGGGATTCCAGGAAAGCGCAAGCTCCAAGAAGGCGATATTATTAGTATCGATATTGGTGCGAAATACAATGGATACCATGGAGATTCTGCATGGACCTATCCAGTAGGAAACATTTCTGAATCTGTTCAAAAGCTACTTGATGTCACAGAAAAATCGTTGTATCTTGGTCTAGAACACGCAAAACCGGGCGAGCGATTATCTAATATTTCACATGCGATTCAAACGTATGTTGAAGATAGTGGATTCTCGATCGTTAGGGAGTATGTCGGTCACGGAATCGGGCAAGACTTACATGAAGACCCACAAATCCCGCACTATGGTCCACCAAATCAAGGGCCTAGATTAAAACCGGGAATGGTCATTTGTGTTGAGCCGATGGTGAACCAAGGAAGACGATATGTAAAAACACTATCTGATGACTGGACAGTGGTAACGGTAGATGGTAAATGGTGTGCACATTTTGAGCACACGATTGCTCTTACAGAAGCAGGATACGAAATCCTTACCACTTTATAGGTAGCTGGCTCTCCGGAATTTCAGAACAGTGTAGAATGTTACTGATTTGAAGAAGGGAGAACATTGAATGGCTAAAGATGATGTAATTGAAGTCGAAGGTACCGTTATTGAAACGTTGCCAAATGCTATGTTCAAAGTAGAATTAGAGAATGGGCATGTTGTATTGGCTCACGTTTCTGGTAAAATCCGTATGAACTTCATTCGTATTTTACCAGGAGATAAAGTTACGGTAGAATTATCTCCGTACGATTTAAATCGTGGTCGTATCACGTACCGCTTTAAATAATATAGCACTCCGTAATCTTTAAGGAGGTTCGAGACATGAAAGTAAGACCGTCAGTTAAGCCGATCTGCGAAAAATGCAAAGTTATTCGTAGACGTGGAAAAGTAATGGTTATTTGTGAAAACCCTAAACATAAACAAAAACAAGGTTAATCAGAAGGAGGTGCATTCGGAATGGCACGTATCGCAGGTGTAGATATTCCTCGTGACAAACGCGTTGTTATTTCTTTAACTTACGTATTCGGCATTGGTCGCACAACTGCTGAAAAAATTCTTGCTGAAGCTGGTGTTTCTTCAGAAACACGAGTTCGCGATTTAACAGAAGACGAATTAGGACGTATCCGTGATATCGTCGATCGTATCAAAGTTGAAGGAGACCTTCGTCGTGAAGTTTCTCTTAACATTAAACGTCTAATGGAGATCGGTTCTTACCGTGGTCTTCGTCACCGTCGTGGTTTACCAGTTCGTGGTCAAAACTCTAAAAACAATGCTCGTACACGTAAAGGTCCACGTCGTACAGTAGCAAATAAAAAGAAATAATAAGTAAAGGAGGTTGAACTAACAATGGCACGTAAAACAAACACTCGTAAAAAACGTGTGAAAAAGAATATTGAAGCTGGTATAGCTCATATTCGTTCTACTTTCAACAACACAATCGTAACACTTACAGATACTCACGGTAACGCACTTTCTTGGTCTAGTGCTGGTGCACTTGGTTTCCGTGGATCTCGTAAATCTACTCCATTCGCTGCGCAAATGGCTGCTGAAACTGCTGCTAAAGTTGCAATGGAGCACGGTTTAAAAACTTTAGAGGTTACTGTAAAAGGTCCTGGTGCTGGTCGTGAAGCTGCAATTCGTGCTCTTCAAGCTGCAGGCCTAGAAGTAACAGCAATCAGAGATGTTACTCCAGTTCCTCATAATGGATGTCGTCCGCCAAAACGTCGTCGTGTTTAATTTTTCTGTATAGAATTTTCCCTTTTGTCTATAATGGATATGATGCATTATCGAGAAATTTCGTACAGAAACATCGCTTGTTGTGCACAATCGGGAACTGCCTAAGGGGGACTTTCGGTTAAACAAAGGTTTTTCCTTTGTTTAACCGGGGTTTCGACGTTTTGAAGGAGGGTTTAGTTAATGATTGAAATTGAAAAACCGAAAATCGAAACGGTTGAGCTTAACGAAGATGCTAAGTATGGTAAATTCGTTATTGAACCGCTTGAGCGTGGATATGGTACTACTTTGGGTAACTCCTTACGTCGTATCCTTTTATCCTCACTCCCTGGTGCCGCTGTTACTGCCATTCAAATCGATGGCGTATTACACGAATTTTCGACAGTTGAGGGCGTAGTAGAAGATGTTACAACGATCATCTTAAACTTGAAAAAGTTAGCTCTCAAAATCTACTCTGAAGAAGAGAAGACACTCGAAATCGATGTACAGGGCGAAGGTATTGTCACAGCTGCTGATATTACTCACGATAGTGATGTTGAAATCTTAAATCCAGATTTATACATTGCAACGTTAGCAAAGGATGCGCATTTCCGCGTGCGTTTAACTGCAAAGCGTGGCCGTGGGTATACGCCGGCTGATGCAAATAAGAGCGAAGATCAACCAATAGGTGTAATTCCTATTGATTCTATTTATACTCCAGTATCACGTGTGACTTACCAAGTGGAAAAGACACGTGTTGGACAAGTGGCAAATTATGATAAGCTTACGCTTGATGTATGGACGGATGGAAGCATCGGGCCAAAAGAAGCTATCTCTTTAGGTGCCAAAATCTTAACAGAGCATTTAAACATCTTTGTTGGTTTAACTGACGAAGCACAAAATGCTGAGATTATGGTCGAAAAGGAAGAAGATCAAAAAGAAAAAGTTCTAGAAATGACAATTGAAGAACTTGATCTTTCTGTTCGTTCTTATAATTGCCTAAAACGTGCAGGTATTAACACTGTACAAGAGCTTGCGAATAAAACTGAAGAAGATATGATGAAAGTTCGTAACTTAGGACGTAAATCTTTAGAAGAAGTTAAGCATAAGCTAGAAGAATTAGGTTTAGGCTTACGTAAAGACGACTGAGGATTTAAATTCATCAACGAAGGAGGGAACTACGAATGGCATACAGAAAATTAGGCCGTACAAGCGCGCAACGTAAAGCTATGTTACGTGACTTAACTACTGATTTAATTATCAACGAGCGCATTCAAACGACAGAAACTCGTGCAAAAGAACTTCGTTCTGTAGTGGAAAAAATGATCACTTTAGGTAAACGCGGAGATCTTCATGCTCGTCGTCAAGCAGCTGCTTACATTCGTAATGAAGTTGCTAATGCTGAGACTGGTCAAGATGCATTACAAAAATTATTCGCTGATGTAGCTCCACGCTATGCTGAGCGTCAAGGCGGATACACTCGTATTGCAAAAATTGGTCCACGTCGCGGTGACGCTGCACCAATGGTAATTATCGAGTTAGTATAATGACAAGCAAAAGGGCAGGACAGTACTTTTTAAGTAACTGGTCATGGCCCTTTTTTTTTAAGTATAGAAGAAAATATTTATCTTGCTATTTGCGGGCGGTAAGACTCCCATTTCAAGATTCAGAGAGGAGTGAGAGATAACTGCTGGCATGCGCAAGGTTGGTGAGCTTTTCGTCTCCCATGGATGGAAGTTTCACTTTATTTGGCTGAATAATGGAAGAGGGTGTCCACAAGTGAAAAAAGAGAAGCTTCGTGCTGAGAACATATCATTTCAATATCCTCAAGCTGCTTCTTACGCCCTGCGTGACGTTTCATTCTCTTTATATGAAGGAGAATGGGTATCTATTATTGGGCAAAATGGGTCAGGGAAATCAACGCTTGCAAAATTATTAAATGGTTTGTTTTTACCATCAGCAGGAACAATTACTGTAAATGGAACACTTGTTTTGTCAGAAGAAACTGTATGGGATATTCGAAAACAGATTGGAATGGTTTTTCAAAACCCGGATAATCAATTTGTCGGAACAACTGTACAGGATGATGTTGTCTTTGGGCTTGAGAATGCCGGAATGCCCAGGGAACTAATGGTAGAACGTATGAAACACGCTTTGGAGCTCGTACGAATGGAAGAGTTTCAAGATGAAGAACCTCACTATTTATCGGGTGGACAAAAGCAGCGCGTTGCAATTGCCGGCGTACTAGCACTCCAGCCGTCTATTTTAGTATTAGATGAGGCAACATCTATGCTTGATCCCCAAGGCCGTAAAGAAGTGGTAGAAACGGTAAGGGACCTTGTTCGCACGAAGGGAATTACAGTTCTTTCGATTACTCACGACTTAGAAGAAGCAGCGCAGTCTGATCGTATTATTATTTTAAATCGCGGAGAATTACTAGAAGAGGGAACACCTGAACACATTTTTCAATCATCGAAAATGCTGCAAGAAATCGGTTTAGACGTACCATTTTCAGTGAAAATGGCAGAATTATTGAAAAGCAATCAAATTCCTTTACAATCAATGCATCTTACAATGGAAAGTTTGGTGAGCGAACTTTGGAGATTACATTCCAAAAAGTAGAGCATCGTTATCAATATAAAACCCCATTTGAAAAACGAGCCCTTTACGATATAGATATTTCGCTTCCTAGTGGTGGCTATTATGCCATTATCGGTCATACAGGGTCGGGTAAGTCAACGATGATTCAACATTTAAATGGCTTATTGCAACCAACGAGTGGTGCTGTTCAAATTGGGGAATATAGCATTTCATCTCAAAAGAAAGCAAAAAAATTAAAACCTCTTCGAAAAAAAGTAGGAGTTGTTTTTCAATTTCCAGAACATCAGTTATTTGAAGAAACTGTAGAAAAAGATATTTGCTTTGGGCCTTTAAATTTTGGTGTATCTGAAGAAGCGGCGAAACAAAAGGCAAAAGATGCCATTCGGTTAGTTGGGCTATCAGAGGAGCTATTAGAACGATCTCCGTTTGAGTTAAGTGGTGGACAAATGAGACGCGTTGCTATAGCGGGTGTACTCGCGATGGAGCCTGAAGTATTAGTATTAGATGAACCAACAGCAGGACTTGATCCTAAGGGCCAAAATGAGCTTATGGAGATGTTCTATCATCTTCACAAGCAAAAAAATCTTACGGTGATTCTTGTGACACATAATATGGAGGATGCTGCAAAATATGCAGACAACATGGTTGTGATGCATAAAGGAACGGTCTTTTTGCAAGGAACATCAGAGGAAGTCTTTACGCATGCAGATGAGCTTGAACAAATTGGTGTATCTCTTCCGATGTCGCTAAAGTATAAGCGAGAAATTGAAGAGAAATTAGGAATCTCTATACCGAAAGCCACCTTGTCTTTAGAAGATTTAGCAGATGAAGTCATACAACTGTTTAGAAAAGGTGGGGATTCATCATGCAGCAGCTAATTATTGGGAGATATATTCCGGGAGAATCTGCTATTCACAGACTGGATCCTCGCACAAAACTGTTAATGGTCTTTTTATATGTATTTATTGTATTTTTAGCAAATAATGCAATTTCATACGGCCTGCTATTTTTGTATGCACTCATTGCTTTGTTTTTTGCAAAAGTGCCGATTCGTTATATTCTTTCTGGGTTAAAGCCTATTTTATGGATTTTTTTATTCACGTTCTTTCTGCACATTTTTACAACAAAAGAAGGTGCTGTACTCGTTCAATTTGGCTGGTTTTCTATATATGAGAAAGGGCTCCAGCAGGGGATGTATATTTCTATTCGGTTTTTTGTCATTATTTTAATGACGACCCTACTAACATTAACGACAACCCCAATTGAAATTACAGATGGCTTGGAGACGCTGTTGCATCCATTAAAACGCATAAAAGTTCCTGTTCACGAAATCGCACTTATGATGTCTATTTCCTTGCGCTTTATTCCAACTTTGATGGATGAAACAAGTAAAATTATGAAAGCACAAGCTTCTCGAGGTATAGACTTTGCAGGTGGTCCAATGAAAGACAGGCTGAAAGCGATTATCTCGTTACTTGTACCACTATTTATTAGTGCGTTTAAACGTGCAGAAGACTTAGCAATTGCGATGGAAGCACGAGGTTATCAAAGTAACGGATACCGTACAAAATTCCGGCAGTTAGAATGGAAATGGATTGATACATTGACGCTCTTAAGCCTATTTGCTTTAGCGTGTATTTTAATTTTAGTTCGATCGTAATGGAGAGTATGAGTATGGAAAGAATAAAATGCACAGTTTCGTATGATGGAGTTAACTTTTGTGGATATCAAATTCAACCGAATCAACGTACTGTTCAACAAGAAATAGAGCAAGCCTTGCAAAAAGTGCATAAAGGGGAAGCTGTTCGTGTACAAGCATCAGGAAGAACAGATTCCAACGTTCATGCCAAAGGTCAGGTGATTCATTTTGATACGCCGCTATCATTAACAGGAGAGCAATGGATGGCGGCTTTGAATACAATGCTGCCAGATGATATTGCTGTGCAGCAGGCTGAGCAAAAAACATTAGATTTTCACGCAAGGTACGGCGTCGTAAAAAAAGAATATCGCTACCGTGTATTATTATCTAAAAAAGCTGATGTATTCCGTAGAAATTACGTATATCAGTATCCATATCCATTAGAAGTAGAATCTATCCGAAAAGCAATTCCTTATTTTATTGGAACACATGATTTTACTTCATTTTGTTCGGCAAAAACTGATAAAAAAGATAAAGTGCGAACAATTTATGAAATAGATTTAATAGAACAAGGTGATGAATTAGTCTTTCGCTTTGTTGGAAATGGTTTTTTATATAACATGGTTCGAATTATTGTCGGTACGCTGCTTAGCGTCGGTCAAGGAAAAATTGCTCCTGAAAGCATTTCAGACATTTTAAAAAAACAAGACCGCCGCTTTGCTGGAAAGATGGTACCGGGGCAAGGCCTTTATTTATGGGAGGTAAACTATAACAACTAATCCTGGTGTAACATTTGCTTGACATTAGAAACTCAAAAGGATATCATAACATATGGTATTGTTTCTAAAACCACGATTAGCCCCGGAAGGAAATCGTGTTTAAGATAAACAATAGATTTTTTCTATGGAAAAGATAACGAGTAGGAGGGAAACAAATGCGTACGACTTTTATGGCAAAAGCTAACGAAGTTGAGCGTAAATGGTATGTGGTTGACGCTGAAGGTCAAACTTTAGGTCGCCTTTCTAGTGAAATAGCATCCATTTTACGTGGTAAAAACAAACCAACATTTACACCACACGTTGACACGGGTGATCATGTAATTATTATTAACGCTGAGAAAATTCACTTAACAGGTAATAAATTGAACGATAAAATTTACTACCGTCACACTAACCACCCAGGTGGACTTAAACAAAGAACAGCTCTAGAAATGCGTACAAACTACCCTGTACAAATGTTAGAGCTTGCTATTAAAGGCATGCTTCCAAAAGGACGTTTAGGACGTCAAATGTCTAAAAAATTAAATGTGTATGCTGGATCTGAGCATCCACATCAAGCACAAAAACCAGAAGTTTACGAACTTCGCGGATAATTAATTAAAGGAGGGCTTACTTTGGCACAGGTACAATACAATGGTACTGGACGTCGTAAGAGTTCAGTAGCACGCGTACGCCTAGTTCCAGGCGAAGGACGCGTTATCATTAACGGTCGTGATTTTGAAAACTATATCCCATTTGCTGCATTACGTGAAGTAGTGAAACAACCTCTAGTTGCAACAGAAACTTTAGGTAACTACGATGTACTTGTAAACGTACATGGCGGTGGATACACTGGTCAAGCTGGTGCTATCCGTCACGGTATTTCTCGCGCTTTATTAAAAGCAGATCCAGAATACCGTTTAACATTAAAACGTGCAGGTCTATTAACTCGTGACGCACGTATGAAAGAGCGTAAAAAATACGGTCTTAAAGGTGCTCGTCGTGCACCTCAGTTCTCAAAACGTTAATTTTTGCGAACTTCAAACCTCAGCCTTTTGGCTGGGGTTTTTTTATGTTCTTCAATAGTTTTTGTTAGCATCTCCTTCTTTGGAATATTTTAGTGCTACCTTCTTGTGTATGCTTCCTACTGAGAAGTTTAGACTAATACGTACATAGGGAGGTTTTAAGTACTATGAATGTTATTGTGAGTCTGAAAGAAAAACAAAGAGAAAAGCAACTGAAGTATGAACGTAAAATATTGCGTGAATTATCATTACAAACACTTAGAGAAAATATTCGTAATTGCTTTTGTATGGATACATTTCATCGTCATTATGAAGATTATTGTATAGAATTGGGCATTGAGTCTTATTTATTAGGAGCTAGGTATAGTAAGTTTGGGTATTATGGAGAATCGCTTTTAGATGTAAAGAACAGATCATCTCATGAAGAAATTCAATTAACAGAAACGCTGTTTCATTTTTTGACAAGTGTGCCTTTGCGTACTTTGGAAGAAAATGAAGATGAGCAGCTATATCAATCGTGCCAGTACTTTATTAGCGCTTGGTGGAAACAAGGATATGAGAAGGGTGAGAAAAGATATCGCATGAAGCTGCATTAAGAAAATCATAAACTTTCCTCTTGTCCCATATAAGTAAGTAGAGGGACTAGCTGAAGGGGGGAAGGTATGAAAAAAATTCGGATTATTTCTTTTATGTTAGCAGCGGTGGTACTCTTTTTTTTAGTAAAGCAGGAATTTCAAATTACAAAATCATGGAGAGCATGGAACTTGCCTTTGTCTGGAAAAATTATTGTATTAGATGCTGGTCATGGTGGCCCGGATGGAGGTGCGGTTGGCGGGGGTGACATTGTTGAAAAAGATATTACACTGGAAATTACCAAAAAGGTACGAGACTATTTGCAGGAACAAGGAGCACTTGTTATTTTAACGCGCAATGGAGATTATGATTTGGCTGATAAAAGTACGAAGGGATATAGTCGCCGTAAAGCAGAGGATTTAAAAAAACGCGTAGAGATTATTAATAAGCCCGATGTTGATTTTTTTGTTAGTGTGCACTTGAATGCCCTCCCAAGTAGTAGCTCAAAAGGAGCACAAACATTTTATTATCGTTCTTTAGTAGAAAACGAACGAGCGGCGAAATTTATTCAAGCTGAATTACGAACAAGTCTTGAGAATACGAACCGTTCAGCGAAAACAATTTCGCGTGTTTATTTATTGAAGCATGCGAAAACACCAGGTGCATTAGTTGAAGCTGGATTTTTATCAAATGTAAATGAAAGATATTTATTGAACTCAGAGAAATATCAGCAAAAAGTTGCTGCTGCTATATATCGCGGGGTCTTGCGATATTTTACTGAAAAAGGAAACCCTCCTGATTAAATTAAGGAGGGTTCTTCTTTGTAACGGAGTTTTCCGAAAATATGCTATACTTACAATGAAAATGCATTTATTTTGTTTTAACAGTAATTACATGCTCGTAAGAACTTAATTTTATCCAGGGGGCGGGACAGATTATGGTAACGAAAGAACAAGTAATGGGAGCACTTGAAGGGATTGTAGATCCGTTTCTAAATAAAACATTAAAAGAAACAAATGCTATTAAAGAAGTTACAGTAAAGCCGGAAAAAGAACATGTTAGCATTAAAGTTGCAATTGTGAGAACAGGAACAGCGGAGCAAATGCAGCTGCAAGGAACGATTGTAAAATTGGTGAAAGAACTGGGAGCAGCGACAGTAGGTTTACGCTTTGCAGAATTTACTGAAGAGGAACGATTACAATTTTCTCCGCAAGAAGAGCAGAGTGAATCTTTATTATCACCACATTCTAAAACAACTTTCTTAGCAGTAGCGAGTGGAAAAGGCGGTGTTGGAAAATCAACGGTTTCTGTAAACTTAGCGATTTCTCTTGCCCGTTTAGGGAAAAAGGTTGGGATTGTTGATGCTGATATATACGGATTTAGTGTACCGGATATGATGGGGATTGAAAAACGTCCTATTGTACGCGGTGATCAAATCATTCCGGTAGAGCGTTTTGGTGTGAAAGTTATTTCTATGGGATTTTTCGTAGAAGATAACGCGCCTGTTATTTGGAGAGGTCCTATGCTTGGCAAAATGTTAAATCATTTCTTCACAGAAGTAGAGTGGGGTGACTTGGATTATTTAGTGTTAGACTTACCTCCAGGTACAGGTGACGTAGCATTAGATGTACATTCAATGCTTCCGTCATGTAAAGAAATTATTGTAACAACACCGCATCCAACAGCAGCTTTTGTAGCAGCTAGAGCTGGTGCAATGGCACTTCGTACAGAGCATGAGATTATTGGTGTTGTAGAAAATATGTCTTATTTCGAAAGTAAAGTAACTGGCGAAAAAGAATATGTATTCGGAAAAGGCGGAGGAGAAAAATTAGCAACAGAACTGCAGACAGCAGTACTTGGTCAAATTCCGCTTCAGCAACCAGATTGGAATACAGAAGAATTTGCTCCATCTGTATACGGTGAAGAACATATAATTGGAGTAATCTATAAACAAATTGCTCAGCAAGTAATTGAGAGAGCGGCAATTGAACAAAAATAACCCTCAGTACGAGGGTTATTTTTGTTCTTTCTTGCCTTCTTCTGATCCGCCTTCTTTTTTCTGTTCACCACCACTTTTTTGCGCCTTTTCAACGCCTTTACTAATAATGTCGATCATTTTCGCTTGAAATAATGGGCTTTCGGCAGTTTCAGTTAAGACTTGCTGTAAATATTGACGGTACTCTTTGCTTTTCATTGTTTGCATCATGATTTTTCCGACTTCTGGATTTTTCATGATTTCTATAACACCAGCTTGATAATCAGGGTCTTTTAATAAGGTTTTCATTAAATTTGTTTGTTCTTTCTCGATGCTTTTTGCAAATTTAGTGGCAAACTCAGGGTCTTTAAATACTTTTTCCCAAAATTGCTGTCCTTTCTCTGATATCATAGTATCTTCAATCGTTTTTTTTACTACAGATTCGTCTAAAATAAGAGCTTGTTTCATTTTTTCATCGGTTAGTACATCTTGGATCGCTTTTTTCCCTTGATCCGTTTTTAAAATATCAATAATCATTTTTTTCGTTTGATCATAATCTAATTGGGATTTCGCTTCTTTTTCCTGTGCGCATGCAACGATTCCGATAAAAAGGATGAAAGAGACCGAAATGAGTAGAATCCGTTTCATCAGCCGGGGCTCCTTTCACGTGTTTCTCTTTTTAATATAAATCTCTTAGAAGAATTTATACATATTGATGGCTAGCTTTTTAAAATTGACATTGTTACAATTTAATTAGAAATATATATAATGGGGGATATGTCTGTGAATAGCCGAAATTGGGTACGACTCTTTATGACGACTTTATTTCTTGGGGGAAGCAGTACAATCTTTATCGGTTTTATTTTAGAGTGGGACAAGTACAATGAATTTTTTCGAAATTTCGACGGAAAGGAAATCTTCATGGTTTCTTTTTGGTTACTTGGAGTCGGTTTTATTTTTAGCGTAATCAGTCAGATGGGGTTCTTTGCATATTTAACAATTCACCGATTTGGACTGGGGATGTTTCGTTCGCCCGCTCTTTGGAATGCAGTACAAATGTTCATAATTGCGTTTGTATTATTCGATTTTGTATATTTGCGCTCTGTATTAATTGCAAATGGGAACGAATCACTGGGTACAAATATTTTTGTTGCCACGGTTCTCTTTTTGATCGGAATAATTGTTGCTTACATAAAAAGCAAAGAGACGAACAAGAAGGCGTTTGTTCCAGCGTTATTCTTTATGATTGTTGTAACTATTATTGAATGGGTTCCAGCATTGCGTATTAATGATACAAATTGGTTATATTTAATGGTTGTTCCATTGCTCATTTGCAATGCATATCAAGTTTTGATATTGCATCGTTTAATAGGACAAAAAAGCTGATTCCTATATTGGAATCAGCTTTTATTTAGTCGATAAGGATGAGTTTAATTTATGTCTTTACTTTTGGCTTTTGTATTTGAGATGAGCTGGGAGACAGGGACGTTTTCAAATCCATCTGTTTTTAATTTTTGAAGCAGCATCGGCAATGCTTGATTTGTTTGTAGTGCTGAATCAGAAGCGTGAAGTAAAATAATATCTCCTTCGTGCAAGTTTTCTGAAACGGTTGTAACAATTTTATTGACTCCAGGATTTTTCCAATCATTTGAATTATTGCTCCAATGCACAACCGTATATCCAAGAGATTCAGCGATTTTTAATACCGTTTTATTAAAGCTACCATTAGGAGGGCGTAGGAGTTGAACTTGTTTTACTTGAAGTTTTGTAAATATGTCCTGTGCCTTTAGGAGGTCCCTTCGAATTTCGTTAGCCTCTAAAGACGTATAGTCTTTATAATTGTATCCCATACTCCCAATTTCGTGCCCGTCTTTTATAATACGCTCTACAATATCAGGGTGACGTTCTGCCCATGCGGCAGAAAGGAAGAAGGTGGCGTTTTTAATCTTTTTTTCTTTTAATGTATCTAGTATAGGTAACGCTTTCTCATCTCCCCAACTAATATCGAATGTTAAAGAAACCTGTTTTTTTGTCGTGTCTCCTTTATAAATTGCTTTCGGACCAGTAGCTGTTGAAAAAGCTGATTGATAAGAATATGTTTTTACAAAAAGCAGCCATGCCGTAAAAAGGGAAAGCACAATAATAAGACTAATTTGTTTAAACTTATGTTTACTCGTTATAAAGAAGAAAAACATCGTTTCTCCGCCCCTTTGTCCAATCCTTTTCAGTTACTTATATGCAGAAAAAGAAGAAAAGAGAACAAAACGATTAACATCGTAAGAAAAGGATATACTGAACGGTATGTAGATAAGAAACAGCTGAGGTGGCAGAATGATTGGATTACTGATTACGGATCAGGAACAAAAGGAACTAGAATATGTACTGAAAAGAGAATTAGACGAATTATTATTTGACTTTGCAGATAAACGAATTCATCATGTTGTAAAAAAGACGATGGAAGAGCGATATAAATTGTTGTTTATTTTATTTACAAAAATAGCTTCACCTGAAGATTGTACAAGGTATATAAGAAAAAGAAATTTTTATTAAAAAGTGTTGACGGTGTAGTTCTATATATGATAAATTAATATTCGTCGCTGATGATCGAATTCATCAAGCGCCAAAAAGAAACAAAAAAACATTATTGACATAGAAAAGTGAAGATGTTAACATAAGGAAGTCGCAATTGAGCGGCGGATAAGTTCTTTGAAAACTGAACGAAACAAAC
>NZ_JBALLY010000072.1:0-26491 GCF_036963045.1 Bacillus sp. JJ864
AGTAGGATATATATAGAACGAGATCTGCCGGTGTTAGAAGAAAAGCGGTGGTCACATGCGAAGGTATTACTATTTTTAGAGTTTTTACTTGCCTTGTATCAAATTAGTTGTGAGAAGCGCGCATTTGATTGGAAGGAAATCGGGGCAATGTATTATCAAAACATTGGTGGTTCGAAAAAGTTTGATGCACATAAAAAAGAATTTCTCGATCTGCTAGAGCAGTTATTAGATACACCGCCGCATTGTTTCGGGCTAGTAAGCTTAGGGACTGTTACGCCGATTTTCTTTTGCGGAGATTTGCGTGAAGGAGATACACATTATTTGTGTGATACGGTGCGAGCGATAACTGATTTGACTGTGTTTCGTTATGAGTATACGACAAATGCGAAGGTGCTGTGGCTTGTTGAGAACCGGGCTGTATTAACGCGAATGGTAGCGGAGCGTGATTTTTAACAAAGTACGAATAGTCTTGTGGTTGGTGTGGATGGACAATTGCGCAGTGGACATAAAAAATTTATTCAAAGCGTGCTGAAGCGTTCGGAATCGATTACGAAAATTATAATTTGGACAGATTATGACCGTGCTGGGAAAGTGATTAGTGATATGTTGTTTGAAGTAGTAGAGCCGTATGGCCGCTGCATAAAGTGGATTTCTTCAGAAGGTACGGCATTAAGCAAACAGGAGTACGAAGAAACTGTTCACTTACGAGAAAGCGAACAAGAAGAGCAGCTAGGAGGTGCAGCGGTTTGGAAGGCATGGATCAATCATTAATTTCTATTTTAGAAGCGGATGCGTCGCATATTTCCCTTCGTAATGCGATGAAAGATTTGAATAAGCTGGCTGGTGTCATTTCAGAATTAGGGCAGGGAGAATATTTTAATGACCCGGTGAAAACACATCAGTTTTTGCTATTGTTAAATATTTTAAATGAAGAAGCGCTAGGACTCACTTCGTCTATAGAAGATGTGCGTACGTTAAAGTTTCGCTATCGTAATATATACGGTCGCGATCCGGATATTGGTTTAGAACACTTTATGAATGTATTAGATAAATATGGCTGGGTTTCAAAAGGGAAAAATAAGATTACGATGATGGATGTTGGGAAACGGATGATAGATGTACTTATCCGACTTGCGAATGATTCATTAGCCTACTATATGCAGGATGATGTAACGCGCTCACTGTATCAAGCAAATCGTGATGCGGATTTAAGTGAGGCTTATGATGATAAGGGTGTATCTGGCGGAAATAAGCTTGCGAGTATGATTAAGAATGTTGAGGAAGCTGTGGATAAATTAAAGGAACGCGAACTGGAGTATTTGGCAGATCGTTATGCATTACCGCAAGTCCAAATTATTCATAGTTTAATAAATGAACTGAACGCACGTTTTGAAGAACGGTTTCAAAAGTTTCAAACATTTGAAGAGAGTCTTGTAATAGAGCCGCTTATTAAAAGAGGGACAAGCGTTATTTTTGAAGGTTCACAAGTGAGCCTTGGGACAATTAAGAAAATCTTGCATTTTACACATATTCAAGAATCGCCGATTGGGGTCGAGATTCGGCATGATTTGCTTCGCCGCTTTATCGAAAATTGTTTTACAAAGCAAGATATAGAGCAGCCAGATGCTCATGAAATATTGAGTTTTATGGAACAAGATCGGCGCCCGGATGAACGGCTTGATGGTTTGTGGATGCCGGTGAAATTTGCTGCGCCTGTATCTCCAACAGCGATCTCTGGCGCTACCCAGTATTTAGAGGAGTATCAGCCGTACACAGATGATATAGAGGAAATGCCGGAAGAGGCGTATGAAGATGTGGAAGAGTTGTCAGAAGAGGAAGTTAGTAAACTTCTAGAAGAGCAGCAATGGAATATGACGAAGGAGCAGATTCATACGGAGCAGCTTGAGGCGTTTTTGCTTGAAAAGGAAGAAGCGGATATGGAAGAGCTTGTATTAGAAGCAGGATCAGATCAATGGGGAGATGCAGTCAATGCATTAATTGCACTGTCGGCATTAACAGCGAATCATAAAGCTGAGATTCTGGATAATCAACATGTGAAAGAACGAAATGTACAAAAAGAGTGGGAGTGGGTGAGTGAGGATGATAAACGAAAACGAGTTCGAAGCCGAAAAGGGAATCAATCCACTGGCAAAGTTGAGTGAGCTTCATCACGTATTGTCACGCGATGAAGAATATACGTTTATGCAATTGTTGTTTTCCTCTTCGGCTCGTATGCGGGCTGATAATTTTGGATTACGACGTAAAGAAGTAGTGCGAATGCTTGGACTAGATCAGGATGATGTAGAGGGATTTCAATCATTTATTAAGCGAATAAATGGTGCGTTAAGTGGCTATTTTCAATGCATATACGATGAGCGCCGCGATCAGGTGATCGTAATGATGCGTGTATCAGCGAGGCAGGCGCGTGACGTGTTATCTTCAGAAAGTCTTGGCCTTCTCATGTTTATTTTTTATCACCAAGAAGTTTTGCAAAATGAATTTACGCTATTTCATCAGCTGCTCAGTGCACTTGGACATGAGACGTTGCAAGCACGTAGAAAAGTGCTGACGAACTTAGAGCCACTCTTGAAAATAGGAGCGATTACAAAGTATGAATCGTCTTCTCAAGAAGAAGCGTATACATTAACGGCCATTGGCAGCAGAATGTTTTCCGATTCATTTTTACACCGGGCGGCAGAATTTAGTCAGTCGCAGCAGCTCCATATGGACGATGTTTTGAAATTTTTCAAGCGCTATAACGTGGGAGGAGAGGAAACACTATGATTCCATACCGCATTTCTTTTACCGGTATACGAGATTATAAATCTACAAATATTGACTTATCTGGTAAGCAGGATCACATCTTAATAGGTGGTGCAAACGGTGCTGGAAAATCAACGCTCACATTTTGCTGGGGAGCAGTGATGGCCTCTGGTAAGGTAAATATAGAAGGTCTTCGTTCGAAAAACCTTCCAGATAATCAAGTATGGCGCGCGAAAATTGAACTGATATTTGAAAATAACGGATTTGTAGATGCCGCGCGGTTTGTTAGATTTATGCTTGTACTAGAGCAGACGCCAGGTCATCCATTAAAGAAAGAGTATTACATTGCAGAAGGAGATCATGTAGATGAGTGGGATCATGAAACGCGTTTTTCATCTGCAGATAAGCATTTTAACTTTAGAGAATATAAAAGGGTGTTGCTTCAAAAGTATAAAGTGGATCCAGATGCCTTTTATTTAATTTGGTACCAGCAGGATGTGAATCAGTTTGCGGTGATGAAGCCGGAGGAACGGTTTCGTATTTTTAGCGAAATGACAGGGATTGAGAACATTCAAAAGTCATGGGAAGCGATTAAGGATGAAGAGCGTGAAGCTGAAGCGACGATGCAAACGGCTCGCAATAATCAAATACAGTATAAATTTGACCTTGAGATATGGGAAAAGGAAAAGAATCGCTACGAAAGCCAGCAAGTACGCATAAAGGAAGGACTTGTTCAATATAAAACTGCATTGTGTACGCTGGAAGAATATTATGAAGCGGAGCGTATGAAATATAAGAACGAATTAGAAGAAGTAAGTGAGACACTTGAAGAAAAATATGAGGAGACTGTGCAGGCAGAAGAATGTATTTCGGCATTGGCAGCAGACTTCGTACAGCAACAAAACCATTTTCAAGGAGCAGAGAAAGAACTTGAGTTGTTAGAGGAAAACATAGCACAGCATAAGGAAAAAAGTAAAAATGTGCAAAGAGAATTAACGGCCATTAAGGAAGATATAAAAGACGTAACAGAACGTGTAAACGGTATTTTGATTAGTGAAAAACAAGTGTATGAGGAAAAAACAACGAAAGAGCAAAAGCTGCAAGAAGCAGAACAAGAAAAAGTACGTACAGAAAAGACTATTACGAATGAAAGCGACAAGCTGAGCAAGTTCATCGACCAAATCGCGGAATTAAAGATTCAGGTGAAGGCTGATGAAAAGGCGGTTACGGATGCGAAAAGTTACATTGAACAATACACGTCAAGCTTTGCTGTAGAGAAGCAACAACAAGAAACAGAAATGCTTCTTCGTCAAACAAAGGATCTTGCTGCACAGCTAACACAGGATCTTCAGAAAAAACGAGAAGAAAAAAAGCAGCTGCAGTTGAACCGTTATGTAAGTCCAAGACAAGAAGAAGGATTGCGATATTTTAAGAGATTAGGCATACAAGCTTATCCGTTACGTGATTTGATTGAATTAGAGGGAAATGCGGCGTTTCGAAGTGAAGATCTTTTAAATACAATTAAATATGCCATTTTCGTAGAGGAGAAAGAGTTTACACCGCCAAATGATTTGTATTACGTTCCCCTTCCGCTCATCATTCCGACAGAAAGTGTGATTTCACTGCCGCAATATCAGCTGAAAATAAAAGAGAATGATCAGCTCGTTTCTGTTGCGATGAAGGCTTTATGGTGGGTAAAACAATTTTTTACAGGTGAACAGCCATCTATTCGGCAAAGCGTTTTACGTGATACAAGAGGATTGCGCGGTGTTCAGGAGAAGGCCGAGTACATTTTAAGTGAGAAAGCAATGCTGCAGCGCCTGAAGGAAACGGAAAGCTGGATTGAAGTGAATGAGAATAAGCTTTCACAATATAATTTTGATATTGAAAACCTAACTAAAAAGGAAAACGAACTGCGAGATATCGTCTATAAAGTAAGAGATGCCGAAGCAATTTTACAGCAAACAGGTAACCGTGCATTTCGAATCGAATCATTAGAGCGTAAACGTGAAGAAAAGCAAAAGCTCGAACAACAAATACAAGAACTACGCCTCATAGACCAAGCGTTGCATACACGTATTGAAAGGTTGAAAGAGCGGATTGAAGTATTAAAGGCGTATGCAGCAATTTATGAAGAGCTGCATAAAGAACAAGAAAAAATTGCACGTATGCAAGAACTAGAGCAACTGCAGCTTACGTTATCTCATCAAATGAAAGAATTAGAAAATCAAAAGGATGAGATAGAAAATACGTGCAACCAGCTGGAAAACCAATGTAATAAATTAAACCGAGATATTAACAATGAAAAGCAGGATTTAGAAACACTGCGCTCATATGTTCAGCAGTTAGAAAAGAAAAAACAGCGTACACAAGATTCTTTTATAACAGAAGAAGAAAAACTAGTTACAACGCAAAGACAAAGTAAAGATGCTGATGACACGTATCGAAAACTATTAGAACAAATAGGATGGCAAAAGCAAATAGAAAACTGGTCTGAAAAAATGGCTATTTCTCAACGTCAAGAAGCCAAAATAATGTTAGAGGGTGCCTTACAAGAAAAGGTAAATCCACTCGCTCCTGAAAACTATGCCAAAATGAAAGAAGAATACGAAAAAAGCAACGAAGAGTTGCATAACAGCGGACAAATCCTAACTGACATTCGCGAAAATATGAAAACCATGAAGGAACGTCTAGAAACAACGATTCAGATGAACGTCCATAAAATTCATAAAAAATTTGAACAATATATGGAACAATTCCACTTTGAGGGCAAAGTAGAATGGGATATGGACACGAATAAACACGGTGAAATGCGCTATTATTTATATATAAAAGCACGCAAAAAAGGACATCGCGGTAAAATGGAGGATATTAGCGCCAAAGGCCGAGGCGGCAAGGTCGGCAGCGGTGTATCCGGAGGAGAAGAATCGCTATCTTCTTTATTATTCGCGTTAGCATTACTCCAAACAATTGAAGCTTCACCTGGTTATATTATTCTAGACGAGTACGATAGCGCGTTAGATGATAACCGTAAGGAAAAAGTTTTTACCTTATTTGAAGAAGAATTGGATCGCAAAATGATTATCGTATCGCCAAAAAGTCATGACCCAAAGTACTTACAGCATTTTTCTCAATCATTGACAGTTATGCATGAGGCGAGTGTGCCGGTAAGTAGGATTGTGCAGATTCGAAGAAAATATGATAGAAATTGAGGCTCCCAAGTACTGGGAAGCCTCTTTTTTACTACTCACTCATTTTTGTTCCAAAATACGTTCTATGTCTTTGACACTCAATTTACTTGCTTTCGCAATCATTTCCAGTGAAACTCCAATTTCATACATTCCTCGAATCATTTGGATCTTTCCTTGTTGAATTCCTTCTTCTCTTCCTGTATTACGTGCATGAGCAAACTTCGCAGCCTCATCCATTAAGGCTTTTTCTCTTGCTTCATACTCTTTGCGGAAAGAAGAATCTTGACTCATACGTTCCCACTTATCCATTGCTTTTTGTAAAATAGGATCTTGGTTCATAGCAATATCCTCCAATGTTTGTGTTAAGTGTTCATCTTCATTCGCTGGTAATAGTAACAGCCAACGAACAAAAGAATCTTTCCATGGATTGATTTTTTCCTCCCGCCATTGTTGCATCAATTTCGGGATTTCTACAACATGAATTTCTATATCCTCACTAAATACTTTCTGCCTTTGTATATTCCATAGTTTCCCTGTCGTATGAAAATCTTCATACTCTTGGAACAGTACAAAGTTTAACAAGTTGATTGTAATGGTTTGATGAAGCAAACTATACGGCATACCCTTTTGTAATTGTGAAGTGTACAGTTTTCCCCAATAATATAAACTACGTTTAATCATGTCATGGGTGTTATTCAGCTGTATCTCTACATTAATTTTTATTCCTGTATCTAATGTAGCAGATACATCTAGAATCGATAACTTATCATCCTCGTATTCACGATGCGGGGATCTTCTAATTGAAGTGATAAAATAGGAGCCTCTAAAGAGTTTGCTAGCATAGCATTTAAAAACGCGATTAAAATATCTTCACTACCACTTGTGCCAAATAACTGTTTAAACGCAAAATCAATTCGTAAATTTACTAATTGATTGGACATGGATTTTCTCTCCCTGTTTATACCTCTTTTCTATATTGTACAAGAAATGAAAAGAAATGCGCAAATAGCGAAAATAATCTTAGTGTATGGGGGAATCTGGATATTGTGAGTTTCTAAAATATGAAAAATAAAACAATATTTTCTGGATTTTGATTCAAACATGTTAACTATCGTTTTGTTGATTGATGATGTAGATTAGAAAATCTATCAATTAGTGATTATTTATGAGTGAAAAGTGTTTATAATGATTCATATAAGCTATGAAAAAAGAAAGAAGGTGCTTCAAAATGTTAATAAACAAAATAGTATTAGACCTCATTGAGGAGATAAAAAAAGCTGACATTTGGAAAGTCATGCCGCCTGCAGAAAAAGAACGTTTGGCAGAAATTATAAAATTTGTTGGTGGACAAGAGAAAGAGGAAACAAGAGAACGAAAATCTGTACAACCTGCTATTTATCAATTTAAGGTTACATTAAAGGGAATTCGCCCACCGGTCTGGAGAAGGTTTCTTATTGATAATCAAGTAACCTTTGAAGATTTGCATATCATTATTCAGGTTGTAATGGGATGGGAAAACTATCATTTATATAGTTTTGATACGAAAGACGCCCGCGTTGAAATATTAAATGATTCATTTGAGTTCTTTCCATCTTCAAAGGAAATATATGATGCTGAAGAGACAAAAATAGGAGAACTGATAACAGAAGAAAAGCAAAAAAGTTTGTATACATATGACTTCGGTGATGACTGGGAACATGAACTAGTACTAGAAAAAATACTGCCAATTGATGAGAAAATGGTTGTTCCGACATGCCTAAAAGGAAAACGAGCATGTCCGCCTGAAGATTGCGGTGGTGTTTACATGTATAACGAAATTCAAGCAGCTTTAAAAGGTGAAGGAGAACTGGATGAAGAGACGAGAGAATGGCTAGGCGAATTTGATCCAGAGGAATTTGACTTAGAGTTTATTAATAGTATTTTGGAGAAGTTTGCTGTAAAGAGATAGGAGTAGTGGAAGTATAGCGATATAAGAAAAATATGTTAGAAAGCAGTGAGTATATGGCACAAGATTTGTCATTACAAGATTTATGTGAAGAATTAGAGAAAGAAGAATTAATTGAATTAGTCAAGTATTTGTCAGATCAGTATAATATAGATATGGCTGTAATGGAATGGTATGCATTACAGAAAGGGATAAATAACAAATCTTCTTTACCAAGGACATTGTTATGGGAGTACTGGGAGAGAGCAGAGGAGATTATATAAATATGGCGGTGGACCTGATCATCTCGAGTATGAAGCTTGTGAGTATTTGGATAAGGTAACTGAACTATGTTCTCAATATTCCATGCCTCCTGAAGAGAAAAGGTTCCTTATTAATAGTATGTTTAAACAATATGATATCAATAATTCTGGGTTGGAAGATATGCTGATGGACGCAATCTATGGGATATGCGATTCGGAATTTGATTGGAAGCATGTTATTAAACTGCTTCAGAAGAATCCGAGTTCTTGGCATCAGAAACTCATCATGAGGATTTATCAAGACCAGTTAAAAGATGATGAGGAATATTTGGAGATACGGTTACAAACGTTGGAATATGGGATGGACTATTGGGATCTGGTGCAATATTATATAACGCAACATAATATATCTAAAGCAGTCGAAACGGCTGAAGTTGGTTTGCGAAACGGAAAAGGCAAACTGACGGAATTATTTCTATTTGTATTCGATCATTATGCAGAACAAGATGAAATGACTCAGATACAAGCTGTAGTAGATATGGCTTTCCAAAAGCAATCAGACATTGACTTAATATGTGATCGTGCTTTTAGATACTTTAAACGGAAGAATGAGTATGAAGAGTTAAAGAATATTTTAGTAATGGCATTTCGAACGGATTATCGCAATAAAAACCATTATGATGACTTCAATTCCATGAAAGAGCAACTCTCAGCTGAAGATTGGGCAGAAGTGCAAGAAGAGATGCTAGGAATTGTTCAAAAAGAAAATATGAGGGATTACTTGGAAATTTGCTATGACATGGAAAGGTATGATGAAATATTAAAAACCATCCTTGAACCGAGTCGATATACATATACAGATTGGGACAGCTTGGCGGACAAGCTTGTAGATCAATATCCAAAAGAAATTATTGAGTATTATTGGAACAAAGGCTGTTCATTTATACCGAATGGGAATCGTAAGAGTTACCGAGAATCTATCACATACTTTAAAAAGGTAAGAAACATTTACGAAAAGAAATTAAACGAATACGATATGTGGCAAAGTCGCTTAGAAGCACTGGAAATACAGTATAGAAATAGGCGAGCGTTTTTAGATGAGATGAGGGTTTTCGGATAAGTGGAGGAGGCTGCCCAAAAAGTGAAACTTTTTGGCAGCCTTTCTTGTGTGACGAAACTTGTCTGAGGTTCTTTATTATGTATCCGATCGCCGATATATTTGAATGAACGACTAATATTGTTTTATTGATTGATGAGGGGATTTGGATTTTGGGGCAATCCTATGAGGACCGTATAGATAATTGAATGCTTTTTTATCTCAAACACAAAATAATGTATTATATAAATAAATGAATTTTATGTAGAAAGGAAGAAGTAATGAATTTCAATGTAGAACTACCACAATCACTAAAAGACATGCTTTGGTATGCATGGGGGATTTTGGGTGTCGTATTTGTTGCATGTATTGTACTTGCAATCATTAAATCTTATATACCAGATAGCATCCTGCCTATAATTAAAGGGGTTATTGCACTGGTTATTTTAGGAATCATATTTTATATAGCTTATTAAACTTAGTTATTTTGGCAAAAGAACGGAGGTGAGATGATGGCAAAGCGAAAGCAAGATGATTCTATATTAGGTTCTCTACTAGTTATGACAGTTGTTGCAATACTGTGGAAACGTGAATTTTTGATACCGATCGTAATGGTATCGGCAGCTATTATATTGTTATATATTTATGTGCACGTTAAGAAACTAAGAGAACTAAGGCAATCAAAAATCTGTGATATTGATAAAATGAACGGTTATCAATTTGAAGAATACTTAGGTGTTTTGTTTCAAAAACTCGGCTATCAAACACAAGTTACGAAGGCATCTGGCGATTTTGGAGCAGATTTAATTTTACGAAAAAATAACAAAAAAATCATTGTGCAAGCAAAACGTTATAAGAAGAACGTAGGAATTAGTTCTGTTCAAGAAATTGTTGGCGCAAAAGCTTTTTATAAAGCAGATGAAACGTGGGTTGTTACGAATAGTCATTTCACACCAGCAGCACGCAAACTTGCTAGCGCAAATCGCGTGGTATTAATAGAGCGCGAGAGATTAATTCAATTAAGCGTAAGGGTCAATAAAAGAAAAGTTAAAGCAACTGTGTAAATATAAGATTATAGTAAAAAGCACTCTCATGAGTGCATAGCTATCAAGTTAACAAAAATGGTGCTGTCTCATAAGTCGGTGAAGCCGACTTATGGGCAGTCCGCTTTTTGCATACGACGAATTGTAATTATTAAGTGCGACACCTAAAAAAATAAAAAAAGCCCACCTCGCTTCGTGTAAAAGAGAAGTTACCACACAACCATTTACAAGGAGGACGAGTATGAGCTATTCACATTTTACCATGTTTGAGCGTGGACAACTAGAAGCACTTTCTAAATTAGGATATTCCACAAGAAAAATTGGAGCGATTTTGAAGCGGCATCATTCTTCTATCACACGAGAATTAAAAAGAAATGGCAAAGAAAACAGTGTGTACTGTAGTGAAAAAGCATAAGAGCAATATATACAGCGAAGAAAATTTTGTAAACCAATTGGAAAATGGTCTGTAGAACTTGCGAAAAAAAATCCAAGAGAAGCTGGAACTTACTTGGTCCCCTGAACAAATTCATTACAATCCAGTGTATGAAGAATTAAAAGCGAAAGCAAAACAAAGCCTTTGGTCTGAAGAAGGATCATAAATCTACGTCAAGCGAAAAACGGAGGTAGAAAGCGCGTTCGGTCATATCAAGGGCAATCGGTCGTTCCGTCGATTCTCGCTAAGAGGATTGGCGAAAGTAACAATCGAGTTCGGGCTGGTTGCCATAGCCCACAACTTCCTCAAACAGGCGGAAAAGAACCGTGCGTTTTATTCATTTAAAGGGGCTTTTGGGACAACCCCGTTTTTTGTTTGGGCGAAATGGGGGGGATTATTTAATAGCACCTGTTATTTCAATGTAGAGTAAAAATTATAATTACTTCCGAATTTTAACATATTGTGTGCTAGCTTGTATTAAAATGAGAGTGTACAATTTCTGTTTTATATCAGAAAGGAGCTAGATAGATGGGAGAAAGAAATGAGTTTTATAATGGCAAGCGATTGATTAAATACTTTCGTGATAGTATCGCAGATTCTGAAAAAAGTGAGATAGATCAAACAAAGCTTAGGGAAGATTACATCGTTCCTCTTAAGGATATAGAGAAAGGAAAAATTGATGTTAATTTCGTAAAGTGGTTGTGTAAAAAAAAGTATAAAAAGCTGCCTGATGGAATAAAGGAAGAGGATATTGCACTGGACGTATTGCTATGTCCTTTGCAATTTAATGTAAACAGTATGCATGCACAGGAAGTTACGTCATTTCCATCATCAGTAGCTCTGTTTATCATACCCGCAAAGCTAACATGTAAAGGCGAATTGCGAATAAATGAAAATAAAGCTCCGTGGATCCCGAGGAGTTATTTAGCACCATCACTCACAATTACAATTGGTGAACTAAATGCTATGGATGCATTTTTATCCAAGTCTAAACTTCCAGATGCAGGCTCAGAGTGGGATCTGTATTGGAAATACTGCAATCAAATGTTTCATCAAGTGACGGGATATTCCATACATGATTTTGAGTTACAGTATTACACTTCTTCGGATAAGTCATATGTCATTTTAGACGAGGAAGTTGTAGGGACTCGTCAACATATCAATAAATTATATGATTTTCTGTTAACGGATAAATATGCGCATATAAATAAGCTGCTTGGGAACTACTGCTCTTTAAGCAGAGCTAAGAAGTTGACGGTAAGAAGCGGTATGGATGCAATTGATGATTCTGCCCATCATTATGGTCAGGTCGGCAATGAGTTTCCTCTATCAAACTCGCAAAGAGAATCTTTACATCACTTTAACTTATGTGAGGAAGGGGACATATTAGCGGTAAATGGCCCGCCGGGAACAGGCAAAACAACCTTGTTGCATTCTATTATTGCGCAGGTAGTAGTGGAAGCGGCAGCAAGGAAGGATGAGAATCCACCAGTTATTGTTGCTGCTTCTAACAATAACCAAGCTGTTACAAATATCATAGATAGTTTAGGGAAAGTATGTGATTCAAAGCATACGTTGGCAAAAAGATGGTTACCTGATATTGGAAGTTATGGGATGTATATAGCTTCCGAGCAAAAAATTAAGAAGATTGAAGACGGAAAATACCATACTTTAACATCAAATAATAACGGCCTTCCACAGTTGATGGAGAACAAAGAGTATGTCCATCGGGCGGTTGAGTACTTCATCTCTCATTATGCACAAAACTTTCAGTTGCCTTTACAGCAGGTTCATGTTCAAGATTGCGCGACTGTTATTCATAAAAGGTTACAAGAGAGATTATATAGTATTAAAGAAACTACGGGGGTCGTAAAGCGGTATGAGGAAATAAAAAACTACATTAAAAAACAATATGGAAGTTTTGACAAGCTAGATGAATATATACATAACCTTACAGTTGAAATAGCAGAGGTAAAGAAAACTATTTCGGATATGGCATTTTTGGATGAAAGATTTATCAAATTTCGAAAAACATTGAAATGGTACTTAAGGAGCCTAGAATTCATTCCGTACTTTGGAAGAAAATCGAATCTTGAAAATGAGCTATTTCTACGTAAGAATGAAGTTACTTTTAAAATATCCAACTTTAATACAATGTCTATCAGAGAGAGTATACTAGCTCACATTAGACAAATAGATTCGATTTTAAAGATAAAAGAAGAAGCTCTGAGTAAAGCTCATAAGGATAAGGGTATTTCGGAGGAGAGAATTAATTTAGTGCTGGACTGCAGCAGGACATTGGGAATACAGACAGATAGGAAAACATTTCAATCTGAAAAAATACTTGAGGAGTTAGACAAAACTTACAGATTTGAAGCCTTTCATCTAGCTATTCATTATTATGAAGCTAAATGGATTGAAGAGACGAGTAAAGATTTAGACGAGGGGTATACAGATAAGAAATCTGTTCAAAAGCAAATGAGAAAGTGGAAAAGATATGCAAAAATCACACCTTGTTTTGTTTCTACATTTTTTATGGTGCCAAAATTTTTCAGTGCTTGGCAAGGAAAAGATGAGTATTTGTTTAACTTTATTGATTTATTAATTGTAGATGAAGCTGGGCAAGTGCCTCCAGAAATAGCAGGGGCGGCTTTTGCCTTGGCAAAAAAGGCTGTAGTAGTAGGAGACACGTTACAAATTGAACCTGTCTGGGGTCTCACAGAAATGGTAGATCGAGAAAATATGAAGGAAGCTATACGGGCTACAAAGATGATTCCAGAGGAATTCATTGACTACGGTATGTCTGTATCTTCTGGAAATGTTATGAGAATTGCGCAGCAACTATGTAAATATGATAAATTTCAGAACATCGGCGGTATGTATTTAACTGAACATAGAAGATGTGTACCTGAAATTATTGAGTATTGTAATGAATTGGCCTATGAGGGGAAACTTGAAGCAAAGAGAGAAAATCAACTTAATGATAAAAAGACATTTCCGTTTCCTTATATGGGGCATATTCATGTAGAGGGACAAGCAGAGAGAGTGAATATGAGTTGGAAAAATGAATTGGAGGCACAGCAAATCGCAGACTGGATTATTGGTAACATAGATCAAATTCAACATTATTACGGAAAGAGTGGAAAACCCTTTCTTATTTCAGACTATGTAGCGATCGTTACACCATTTACGGTGCAGGCTGTAGTAATCCGACAGAGCCTAAAGGCTAAAGGTTTGGAGGGAATCACAGTTGGTACTGTTCATAAGCTACAAGGAGCAGAAAGAAGAATTGTTCTATTTTCTTCAGTTTATACAAGCAAGCATAGAGGAGGATATTTTTTTGATAGAAAAGTAAATATGTTGAACGTGGCAGTTTCACGGGCGCAGGATAGCTTTATCATTTTTGGAGATAAAAATATTTTAGATAAAAAACAAAGAGGAAGGCCATCCGGTTTACTTGCCCAATATGTTTTAAATTAGCAAGAGGGGAAGAGGTTAGTCTATCTTAGTGGCTAACCGCTTTTTTTATTCATTGCTATATAAATCTAAATTAAAAAACTGACATAAAATCATTCTTTTTAGATGGTCGAGAGCATCTGGCCGTACATAGAAGTGGTCAGGGCCATGTCCATCAAGATAAGCCAAAACTGTTCTCTTAAAAGGGGTAGTACCACACCGCTATCAAGCTAACAAAACAAAATTCCCCCTAAAATGAAAAAAACGCTATTCTTTCTATAGAATCATAGGAAAGGATGGCGTTTTTTTCGTTTTGGGGTAATCCTAAATCCTTAAGTTGATGAGCATGTTGCGAACCTTAGATTGTTATTTCAATTTGATTTCCTTCTGGATCACTTACTACACTTTCATAGTATCCATCGCCAGTAAGACGAGGTTCACTTAATATAAGATAGCCAGCTTCTCTTAATGTTTCCGTTAATTGATTTACGTTATCTTTGCTTTTAACAGAAAAAGCTAAATGGGCATATCCAGTAACTTCATTTTTAGGTTTATTCTTTACTCCTTTCTTTCGCATAATTTCTATACGTGCCCCCGTTTCAAATGTAATAAAATAAGATTCAAATTGTTTTGTTTCATTACGATATAAATTATTAGCTTTACCTTTAAAATATTTAGTATAAAATGTGCGCATTAATTCTAAATCATTTACCCAAATAGCTATATGTTCAATCTTCATTATCTTCACCTTTCAATTCAAAGTCCTATTTTGATTTTCTTATAAAAGAAGGAAATCAAAAAATGCCATGAGTAAAAAATTAAATTTCTAATCCAAGAGAATTGTTCGTTTTTTACATTTGAGGGTAAGGGACTTTTTTAAGTTGATGGGCATGATGATTAAGAGAGTAATTCTTTTATTTTAACCTCTATGGTTTTGGTCTAATTCTTTAATAAAGGATAATTGCTTAGTTCCTAATAATTGCATACCAATTATTAACATTAACATTATGAACATGATGCTGGCAAAAAACCAAAAAGAAATATGGACAGGATAAGTATCCATGCTGTGTCCAATCATAATAGGGATTAAAGATCCACCAAATCCGTTCATAGCTAATAATATACTAGTTGTTTTTTCTGTCTGACCTGGAAAATATTTATTGGTAATAATTAAAGCAATAGCAAACATTGCTGCCATACATAAACCTAGTAAGAAGCAAAGAAAGAAGCCAATCCAAATATTGTTATTTAATCCGAAGGCTATAAGAACTAATAAGCCCCCAATATTTATAAATAGTAAGAAAGAATTATAGGTGAATTTCTCTGAAATGCTCCCCGTTAATGCACGACCTATTACCATTGCTAGCCAATAAACTGTTACAGTCACAGTGGCTAGTGAATTTGAAATACCCCATTCCTCTCTAAATATTGAAGGTAAAAAATGAACAATAGATACCTCACTCCCACCATAACAAAAGAAATAGATGGCTGAAAATATAATAATGGGAACAGTCTTTTTGGTGTAAGAACTGATCTTCTGACTACTGGGAGAGGCATCCTTTTTATTTTTAATAAGGTACTCATTAATTGAGCCAAAAGATGCGAGTTTCCAACCAAGCATAACAAGAAAAGAAGAAATACCTAAGAGGAAGAATGCATATTCCCAAATACCGTTACTTATTAAAAAGCTAGAAAAAAGAGGCATGAATAGTGCTCCTAGTCCAAATGCAACTTCTAGTTTTCCCATTGCCATAGCTTGTTTTTCTTGGAATGTTACTAAAATAATGGTACCGATACAAGATTCGGCTAATCCAGCACCATATCCTGCTAATGCAACGAGAGGGAAAAGCAAATGCCAATCTGGTAAAAAAAATATAAATAATTCAAGGCTAATTAGAAATAATCCAATGACTACAACATGCTTCCTCCCTAGTTTCTGGACTAAAAAAGGCATGCTAATTACCCCAAGCAGAAAACCAATGAATTGACTAAAAATAAGTACACCACCATTACTATAGTTTTGTTTATAGTGAGTTAATATTTCAGGTAGCAGTGCACCAATGACAACTAAAGTAAATGCAATTATCATGTAAGAAAAAAAGCTAATCCATAACAAACGATTTTTCAATTATACCGCCTCCTTAGTAACAAGCATATTTTGATAAGATTGTGAAACTAATACGGTTAATTATTTAACAATTTCTAATTATACCAAAAAATAACAAAATATTTTAATTGTTTTATCGATTGTAATTTTCTCAATATGTTTACGTTATTTTAACTTGTGATGAGAGTGTTTTACAGGATATTATAATTTTGTTATTTAATAACATTTATTTAAGTTGTAGCACTTATGAGATGCAATCATACTCCACTATTGGTTCGTTAGGAGGGCCCCCTAACGTAATGAGTGTGCTCATAATTATTATTTTGACATTAATAAAATAATAGGAGTGTTGTAAAGATGAGTGGTAAAGTTAAAAATTTAACAGGTCCTGATAGTCTCTACTATAAAGTAGATGATGTTGTTATGGAGAGAGGAGAAGGAATTTATCTTTATGATCAGGATGGGAATAAATATTTTGATTGTGCATCAGCTACATTTAACTTGAATTTGGGCTATAGCAACAAAGAGGTAATTGATGTAGTGAAAAATCAAATGGATAATCTTATACACGTTACTTCTTCGTATCAAACAGATGCTGTAAACACCTTAGCGCAAAAACTTGTTGAAATCGCTCCCAGTAATCTAACAAGGGTACACCCAAAGGTTAGCAGTGGTTCAGCTGCAAATGAGGGTGCTATTAAAATGGCACAATATAATACTGGTAAACGCGATGTTATATCTTTATTTCGAAGTCATTTGGGACAAACTTACATGATGTCAGCACTTTCAGGTAATGCTTTCCGAAGAGAACCGTTTCCACCTCAATTTTCATTTGGGTTACAAGTTCCAGACCCTTATTGCTTACGTTGTTTTTATAATCAAAAATCAGATTCTTGTGGCATGTTATGTGTTGAAAGAATTAACGATTTTATTGAATATGCCAGCACAGGGAATGTTGCTGCAATTATAGTTGAACCGATATCTGGTAATGGCGGGAATATAGTTCCTCCTAAAGGCTATTTTCAAGCACTGAAAAAATTATGTGAAGAGCGTGATATTGCGTTAATTTTTGATGAGATACAAACTGGATTTGGTAGAACAGGTAAAATGTTTGCTGCTGATTATTTTGATGTCCAACCAAATATGATGACTGTAGCAAAAGGTTTAGGTGGAACCGGATTCCAAGTAGCGGCAATTCTTACTGAGGAAAAGTATGGAGGTATGCCTGGCCATCATCATTCATTTACGTACGGCTCGAATGTAATGGCCTCTGCAGCGGCATGTACTACAATTGACATTTTGCAGAGACCTGGTTTCTTAGAAAATGTGACTGTGGTGGGGAATTATATTATGGGGCGTTTAGAGGAAATGAAAGAGAAATTTAAGTTTATTGGAGATGTAAGAGGAGTCGGGTTAATGATTGGGGTTGAAATCGTGAAAGATAATAATGACCCTGATGTTGAGCTGACTAATCATATTGCCAAACGTGCTATGGATCATGGCATAATTATTAGAACATCAAGATATGGCTATGGAAATGTATTTAAAATTCGCCCACCTCTTACTATTACTTTGAGTGAAGCAGAAGAACTATGCTATAGATTAGATAGACTACTGGAGGAAATAAAATGAAAAACTACATTATTGAGTTGGGGAAATACGTATACAATCAAATAAAAAATCAAAAGGGAACTTTAAAGAACCGCATAGTAAATGGGTACTCACCAGGTGGAGATGCCCAATTTAATATTGACGAAGCAGCAGAAAAAGCAGTTCTTGATTATATATTAGAAAAAAAAGCGCCTGTTGTATTTTATACCGAGGATGGTGGATTGAAAACTTTTGGGGAGAATCCAGAATACATCCTAATTGTAGATCCAATTGATGGTACTCGTCCTGCAGCAGCAGGTTTGGAAATGTCATGTATATCAATTGCATTAGCGAAGTACAAAGATAATGCAAAAATTAAAGATATTGAATATGCTTTTTTAATGGAACTTAAAACAGGAAATTATATGTATGGTGATATTTTTTCAAATTCTATAGAATTTGAAGGATATAATAGTCAATTACCAAATTTAAGCCAAGACAAAGAAATTAAAAATATGTTTTGGAGTTTTGAGTTTAACGGTCATCCTACTAAATTAATGATAGAATCCTATGGTCATTTAATTGATGAATCTGCAAACAATGGCGGAGTATTTATATTTAATAGTGCGTCATATTCTATTTCAAGGATTATTACAGGACAGATGGATGCGTATGTTGATATTGGAAACAGACTACTTAAAGATTCCCCAGAATTATTAGATGATTTCCAAAGAGTAGGAAATGGTCAGGTATTGCATTTATTTCCATATGATATAGCCGCAAGCGTATTTTTAGCAAAAAAAGCAGGAGTAATGATTACTGATGCATATGGGGAATCTTTAGATGAAACATTGTTAACAGATCTTAGCTATAATAATCAACAGTCATGTATAGCGGCTTCTACCAAAGAATTACACCAAAATCTATTGGAACAAATTAATTGGAAATGGAGCGAAAAAAAATATGAAGGCATTGGTATGGACTGAAAATAAACAATTAGAATATAAGGAAGTAGAAGAGCCAAAAATACAAAAAAATAATGACGTAAAGGTTAAAATATATGGGACTGGAATATGTGGAACTGATCTAAATGTATTAAAGGGAAAAATGTATGCTGCACCAAACATGGTTATGGGGCATGAATCAGTTGGTGTAGTAGTTGAAGTAGGAGAAAACGTAAAAAATGTAAAGGTAGGGGATCGTGTAGTAATTGATCCTACTCAATTTTGCGGAAAATGTTATTATTGCAGAAAAGGATTAACATGTTATTGCGAAGAATTTGATGATTGGCAATTGGGAATTGGTTCTCATGGAACATTTGGAGAATATTATGTTGGAGAAGATAGATTTATTTATAAATTGCCTGAATCAATGGAATGGGAAAGAGCAACTTTAATTGAACCTCTTGCTTGTGTTCTTAGTGTTATAGAAAAAGCAAACATAAAGCCCCATGAATCAGTTTTAGTCTTAGGATCAGGACCAATAGGGTTGTTAGTTCAATTAATTGCGCGAAAGCTTTCTAGGATTACAGTTGCAACAGAAATTAGTCATTTTAGAACAGAGGCAGCAAAAAAAATAACTAAATATGTGTATCATCCTCAAGACCTGTCTTTAGAAAGGGTTCTCCATATTAACCAGGGAAGAAAATTTGATGTAATTTTTGATGCGATAGGCAATCAACTTGAATGGGCATATCCACTGATTGAAAAGGGTGGGAGACTGATACCTATGGGATTTGATGACACTTATGAGTTTACGGTCAAACCTTTTGAACTCTTATCAAAAGGTATTACAATTATAGGTACAGGGGAAGCCCATCACATGATGGAAAAAGCTTTGTCATGTGCAATAGATTTACCTGAATTATCAAGCTTAATTACAGATAAAGTACTACTTGAAGATTTTAATACCGCCATTGGAGATCTAATAGGTATTGATCCGATTACTAATGGAAGAAAAGATATTCAGTCCATAAAGACTATCTTAGTCTCCCAACCTGGTATTATATAGACAATTAGGATGAAAATAGTGAAAAGAACCTTGCAAAAGGTTCTCTTTTTAGGTTTCTTTCATGGTAGTTAAACTGTATTTTATCTTTGATTGGTATATGGGGGTCAGGGCCTTTTTTCTGCCACAGGCAAAGTTTAAACGAAGAGAGAAAGCAAAAGCAGATGAAACGTGGGTTGTTACGAATAGTCATTTCACACCAGCAGCACACAAATTGGCTACTGCGAATCGCGTAGTACTAATAGAGCGCGAGAGATTAATTCAATTAAGCGTAAGGGTCAATCAAAGAAAAGCTAAAGCAACTGTGTAAATATAAGATTATAGTAAAAAGCACTCTCATGAGTGTTTTTTTGCTTTGGCATGAAATATTAGGAGCATTATTGTGATTGACCTTCCCCTTACGGTAAGCTGTATAAAAGAATAGAACAAAGCATTTTATCCATAAAAAATAGGAAGAATGGAGGTGGCCTCTTGCTATCGATTGGAGAATTTTCAAAGATATGCGAAGTATCAACAAAAACGCTTCGATATTATGATGAAATTGGATTAATTCATCCTGATGAGATTAATCCTGAAAATGGTTATAGATATTATTCCATCGGGCAATTAAAAAAGATGCTATTTATCAACCGTTTGAAGTCTTATCATTTTTCTCTAGAAGAAATTAAAGCCATTTTAGAATTGGAAGAGGATCAGTCAGAAGAGAAATTGTTTTCTGTTCTTAATCGCAAAAGAAAGGAAATACAAGAAAAACTAAATGCTTTTGCATATACCTTAAACCAAATGAGCAATGACATTCTCAATTTAGAGAGCGGCATACCAATTATGTCCTACCTTGACAATATAGAAGTACAACTTGTGGAAACAAAGCCAATGAATATCCTTTCCATACGTCAAATGATGAGTAGCGATGACTATGCTGCAGGGTACGGAAAATATTTCAGTAGGCTGTATGAAAAGATCGCTACTGAAAAACTTACCTTGCTTGGTAAGCCAATGACGATTTATCACAGCTCTGAATACAATCCTGCCGGTAATGATACAGAGTTTGCTATTCTGATAGAAGAGACTGTAAAAGGAACGAGAGATTTACCTGGAGGCCTTTGTGCGAAGTCTGTTTTAAAGGGGGCATATCCAGAATTGACATCGGTATACGCTAATTTGATGGAATGGACTGAAAAAGAAGGGTATGAATTGAAAAACTCACCATATGAAGTATACATAACTGACCCCAATCAAGTCACTATTCCTGAAGATATTGTGACAGAGGTATATTTTCCAGTAAAGAAAAAATAGCAGTAAGACCTACTACGTTCCTTAAAACTAGCCAAACAAAAGGAGGCATTTAGCATGCAAAGAAATGACTGGCCATCTGCAGACCCAGCAACCTTGAAAATGGACCTTGAAAAACTTTCAGCGCTTGAATCTACGATAAAATCCGATTACAGCAATATAAACGGCATCGTTGTTGTGAGAAAAGGAAATATTGCATACGAAAGATATTATAATGGTTACGGCCCGGATGATACGCATCATGTGGCATCTGTAACGAAAAGCATCATTTCCGCCCTCATTGGGATTGCTATAGATGCAGGATACATTCAAAATGTGGATCAGAAAGTACTAGATTTTTTTCCCGAACATGTTTCAAATGCTGCCCAAAAGCAGAAAATCACAATACGCCATCTTCTCACCATGACAGCACCATATCCATTTGAAGACTGGCATGAACCATTAGACAAACTGTGCCAACAACCAGACTGGGTAACATATACCCTTGATATGCTAGGCAAACAAGGAAAACTTGGCACTTTTAAATATTCCACCGCAGGGGCACATCTACTTTCAGCTATCATCACTCGTAGTACAGGAAAAAGCGCCCGTGAGTTTGCTAACGAACGCTTATTCAAACTCATCGGCATGAAAGAAATCCCGGATTATGAAATGAAATCATTTGGGTTTGAGGACTTATTCGGGAAAAATGTGAAAGGGTGGATTAAAGATCCAAACGGTAACTCAACTGGAGGATGGGGACTTACGCTAACTCCTCGTGATATGGCACGTTTTGGGCTTCTATATTTGAACCGTGGTGTTTGGAACAACGATCAGATTGTTTCTAAGACATGGATTGAAGAATCAACGACGATAAACCCGAATAATTATGGTTATTTATGGTGGGTGCATGAAGAGGACGGGATTTTTGCATACTTAGCGCGAGGTGATGGTGGGAATGTTATTTGTTGTGTTCCAGGAAAAGATCTCGTTGTGGTGATTGCATCTGAATTTATTGTTAATCCTCGTGATAGGTGGGGATTGGTTAAGGAATGTGTTATTCCGGCTGTGATAGATTAGTACCTTGAATATATCGCTGATTTAACAGCGGGATAAAAAGTTGCATTTTTATTTCTCAACATCAACACTTTCAAACATGTGATAATATGAATGTGTTAGTTCCTAACACCTCCATTCTAACCTACGGGTAGAAAAAATGCGCGAGAACAAACCCTCTACTATGAGGGTTTGTTTTATATAACACATCAAAATTTCACGTACTATAAATGGCAGAAACGACCTCATTAGCAGACAACAGAAGGGAAAAGAAGCGGAGACTTTCTTGTGCACCCCTATCTTCCTTAATACATAACACTTTCCCTGGAAAACTTTATGTAGATATATTTATATATATTGTTATAATTTAGGTTAAAAGAAATTGGATTTTATTGTCTTTTGAAATGAACATATATAGAACGTACACGATATGGGAAAGAGGGAATTTTTGTGGGTTTACACGTCATACCAAATGATTTGCCAAGTCTAACTTCAGGTGAAAGAAAAGTTCTTGAAAAAATTCGATATTTATATAAAAACATAGAGAGAGAAGCATATCTATATGTTCAGCCAAGAGTTCGGCATTTAGAACCAGATTTCATTTTAATTGATTCACAAAAAGGTGTAACGATTTTGGAAGTAAAGGATTGGGATATTTCTTATATTCACAGAGCTGATCGAAGAAAGATAGATTTAGCAAATGGGAGAAAGGTAGATAATCCCCTTTGTAAAACAAATGGGTATTATAATGCTGCAAAAGGATTATTTAGAGTGCAAGATATCTTGCGAGATGACCAGGCAGAATTGAAATTTAAGCTACATGCTAGTGTTATATTTCCAAACCTACATTCTAATGAAATTGAAGAGAATAGATTGGATCAAATATTTAATCAGCCACCAGCTAACTATATTTCATCAGATGTTTTGGGAAAGGTGAATATAGACCAGTTTTTTGAAAATGAACCATGCTTATTAGAAAAAGAGGAAATAATTGCGATACGAACGCTGTTGTTTCCGGAAATTAAGGTTAGTAGCACAAAAACTACAAGCCCAGCAAATGCAAAAGATTTAATTACAGCATTAGATGCAGAACAAGAACGTTTTGCGAAGCGTGTACCATATGGACATTATATGGTCACCGGAGTTCCTGGAAGTGGAAAAACTGTATTGCTACTTGCACGTGCCATCCATTTAGTACGTGAACATCCAGATTGGAAAATAAAAATCTTAACATATAATAAGTCGTTAAAAGCGAAGATCGAAAACAAATTAAATGCAATAGCAGCAGAGCTTGCTTTTGTAGATATCCGCTTAGAGAATATTGAAGTTAGTACATTTCATAAGTTTGCATTAGATATAGCAAGTATAAGTGTGCCTAAAAATGCGAAACAAGAGTGGTGGAATGGCGAATTACCTAAAATTGCAATTCAACGAGCATATTCAACGTATGATGCAGTTTTAGTTGATGAGTACCAGGACTTTCTCGACGATTGGATTCGATTATGCGTAAAATCATGTAAAGAACATACATATATCAACAATAAAAAAGAAACAGTTAGAGGAATAAACTTATTTCTAGCAGGCGACCGATTACAAAGCATATACAATAATGCAGATCATAGCTGGAGAAGCTTAGGAATCGACATGCGTGGAAGAAGTACATTACTAAAAAAATCATATCGTTCCGGTAGTCAACATATTAACTTAGCCCTTAACTTTTTAAAGCAGGAAAAGAAACTAGAAGAAGAAGTAAATAAATTTTACTGTCCTATGAATGAATTATCATTTGAAAATCAGATAAAAGATGGGGTTAGCTTTATTGAGGGTTCATATAAAGAGATTAACGACACAATCTATAACCTTATTTACAAAGAAAATTATAAACCAGAGGATATTTTAATTTTATGCCGAGAACGGAGCAGCTGTAATAAATTAAAAAAGGAATTAGATTATAAGATACGTCAGCAAACAGAGATTCAAAAAGATATTACTGAAGGTCGTCTCATTATCACAACATATCACTCTTCAAAAGGCCTTGAGGCACCGATCGTCTTCTTAGTTGATGTTGATAAATTTGAGGCGAAGCAGCTCGTACAGAATGATATGCAATTGCGAAAATTATTGTATGTAGGTATGACACGTTCTTCTGAACGTTTATATATCCATGCGAATAGTTATAGTAAGCCTTCTTTTGGGAAGGTGCTTCGGGAGGATACGGCTTAATAGAGTTATATTATAATGGGAAAATCTCAATGAAATTGAAATGTCTACAGCAGAGGAGAACCTAGATTTTTAGAATTTTTTTATGAGAGTTAATTTAAATAAAATTGTTTATGAGGAAATTAAACGAAGTGAAATTAACATTATGGATGATCAAATAATAGATAGGAATTTTATAAGAGGAGATTTCTTGCTTAGCAATTTTTTATAGAAAAATAAAACATAATAATCTAATATTTTATAGTTTACTGTCAAGTTTAACCATTTTTTCGGATTTTCTTAATAACATTTTCTTTAAAGATATTGAATTATAAAGGATAATCATATAACATAGCCCTTGATAGTGATTTATTTACATCTTTGTAGTATGGAATTTAGAAGAATTACCTACAAATGAAGGTAAGGTTTATTTTATAATCATTATATAGTTATATCTTTGGGAGGAGGTGAATGGCATGAACAAGACAGATTTAATCAATGCTGTTGCAGAAGCAAGTTCCCTTTCTAAAAAGGACGCAACAAAAGCAGTTGACGCTGTTTTTGATTCCATCTTAGAAGCTTTAAAGCAAGGTGATAAAGTACAACTTATCGGATTTGGTAACTTCGAAGTTCGTGAGCGTGCGGCTCGTAAAGGACGCAATCCACAAACTGGTGAGGAAATTGAAATCGCGGCAAGCAAAGTACCTGCATTCAAACCTGGTAAAGCGTTAAAAGATGCGGTTAAATAATCCTTACATATTTAAAAAGAAGAGTTTTCGTATTGAAAACTCTTCTTTTTTTATTTGACGAATTGTATTATTAAGTGCGACACCTAAAGAAAAAACAAAAAAGCCCACCTCGCTTCGTGTAAAATAGAAGTTACCACACAACCATTTACACGGAGGACGAGTATGAGCTATTCACATTTTACCACGTTTGAGCGTGGACAACTAGAATCACTTTATAAAGTAGGATATTCCACAAGAAAAATTGGTGCAATTTTGAAGCGTCATCATTCTTCTATCGCACGAGAATTAAAAAGAAATGCTCAAGAAAACAGTACGTACTACAGCGAACAAGCACATAGAAAATATATTCAGCGAAGAAAAACTTGTAGACCTATCGGTAAATGGTCCAGAGAACTTGCGGAAAAAATTCAAGAAAAATTAAAAATTACTTGGTCCCTGGAACAAATCCAGCATGGCTATTTGAAAGGTAAGATTACCTTCAAAACGATCTATAACTGGTTATATCAAGGGAAACTATTCAAACAGGATCTGTCTTTATTAAGACAGAAAGGGAAACGTCGAAAACCAAAAGAGACACGCGGACGATTCAATGTCGGGACGTCTATTCAAAAGCGACCATCTGAAGTTAGAAAACGAGAGACATTCGGGCATTGGGAATTAGACACAATCGTCTCGAGCCGCGGGAAAAGTAAGGGTTGTTTCGCAACATTCGTGGAACGAAAAACACGATATTATCAAGCAATTGTCATTCCAGATCGAACAGCAAAATCTATGGAATTCGCCATCAAACAAATTGCTTCCATGTACCCAAGCACTGCATTACAAACAGCTACAGTTGATAGAGGAAAAGAATTTTCGTGTTATCAACGTGTAGAAAAAGATTTGAAAATCGCAGTGTTCTTTGCCGATCCTTATTCTTCTTGGCAACGTGGAAGTAACGAAAACGCAAATGGACTATTACGTGAATTTTATCCCAAAAAAACAGATTTGAGCCTTGTTTCACAAGAACAATTAAATCAAGCACTACTTCTTATTAATCAAAGACTAAGAAAATGTTTAGGTTGGAAAACTGCCCGCGAAGCGTTTCAGGAGGAACTGTCGCACTTAGATTGATAAACTATCATTTGAAAATACAAGGAGGTTCTTTAGATTTTATTCGTAAGATCTGATTTTAGAGTAATATCTAGTTAGACTTATTTTGTAAATGGTCCAAATTGTGAAGGGTTATTAGGCATACTACTATATGCTTTTCTATGTAAGAATTGGTGGATTATCATTGAGTGTTCCAAATTTTAAAATTAAATACATAAATAGTTATACATTTTAACAGGCGTGTTGATTA